>NZ_JABUMQ010000480.1:0-5964 GCF_013336645.1 Myxococcus sp. CA039A
ACTTTTTGCTACTTTGCTGCCGCCTTCTGCTTCTTTCCGGCGTCAGCGGGGCGCCTCTTCTATTTCATCTTCGCGCTCCCTGTCAACCACCCAGTTTCGCTTTTCTTCTCTGCTGCTTCCCGAAGTCTCCAGCGCCGCCCAGTGGCTTCCGCTGCTTCTTTCGGGAGGGCGGCTTCTATCACCACCGCGCCCCGGATCAACCTATTTGGTTGGCTCCGTCTTTCTTCCTGCGTCCGCCCCGGTGGGTTACCGCGATCACCGTTTCGGCCAGGGGGCGCGGCTTTTATCACCGCCGCGTCCCAGGTCAACAACCTTCGTCGACCATTTACTTCCCCCGTCCGTTCGCCGTCAGGTGCCGGGGCACCAAGGCGTCGAGCAGGGGTCCAGTTAGTACCTCGTCACCTGTCGTCCGTCAAATACCGGATGATCGGTCCGCAGGATTTATCCACCGAACCGCATTTCGTGAACCCCCGACGCCCCAGGAAGGCTTCCTCGGCCTCAGGGGTCGGCCCTCCGCCCGCCCTCCGACGTTGGGGGCGAGGCCAGCGTCCCGAACAACCAGTCCGAGAGCGGAACGGTGATGTTGAAGTTCCAGCGCCCCATCTTCGAGGGGTCGTGGTGCGCCTGGTGGTGCCTGCGAAGCCAGCCCAGCGGCCGGAGTCGGGCCAGTCGGTGCTCGGGCGGCAGGTGGTGGCAGAAGTGGAGCCACTCGTAAGAGAGGTAGTAGCCCACCGTCGACGCCACGAAGAGCCAGCCCACGTTCCGCGTCGACACCAGGAAGGTGAGCACTCCCAGCGGCGCGGCGACAGCTCCCAGGAAGAAGAGGAGCAACACCGGCGGGAAGAGCACCATCTTCACGTCCCGGGAGGACTCGTAGGCCAGGGCGTCATGGGTGAAGAAGCGGTGGTGTTGCTCGGTATGCCGCTGGAAGAGCAGCCCCAGCCCCCGCCTCTTGTGGTGCATGGGCCCCCGGTGCCCCAGGAACTCCACCACGTTCCCCAGCAAGAAGACCCCGGGAACCGTCAGCCACTCCCAGGGACGCACCGCCTCTACTCGAGAGAGCGCCAGGAGGATGACGCCCAGCGAGCCCAGACTCGTGAAGGCGAAGTGCGCCCGGCCAGAGTAGCGGGGACCGACATGCTCACCGCGGTACTGCTCGCGGAAGGCCGTCACCCGCTCGGGAATGGTGCCAGGCGCCACGTTCCCTCCCGAGCCGCTCAGCTGTCCTTCTGCCGAGCCTTCGTCTTCTGAAGCTTCTTCATCTTGTCCAGGATGAGCGTGCGCTTCAGCCCGGAAAGGTGGTCCACGAAGACGTGGCCATCCAGGTGGTCGATTTCGTGCTGGAGGACGTGCGCCAGGCGCCCTTCCGCCTCCACCTCGTGCCACTCCCCTGTCCTGTCCTGGTAGCGGACCTTGACCCGGTGGAACCGCGGGCACTTCTCCCACTCACGCGGGACGGAGAGGCAGCCCTCCTCCAACGTGACGTTCTCCTTCCGCTCCAGGATTTGTGGGTTGACGATTTCGAAGGACGTCCCGTCCTCACGCCCCACCAGGGCCACGCGCAGCGACACGCCCACCTGATTGGCGGCGATGCCGATGCCTTCGGCTTCCTTCATGGATTCGGCCATCTCCTCCAGGAGCGTCTGGAGCGAGGGACCGAAGTCCGTCACGGGCTTCGTGGGCGAGGTGAGGACCTTGTGCGGCCAGATGACGATGTCGCGAGCCATGGGGCGCAATTTGCCATGTGCCCCCCACCCGGTGCCACGCCGGAAGGCTCCAGATGAGGTCTTCGCCACCTCGGCCGTCCCCTCCCGAAAACTCCCGGGACGCCCCAGCATGGGCGAGCACAGGTCTGGTAGACCTCCCCGCATGAATCCGCACTCCCAGCTCATCGTCGACTTCTACTCGGCGTTCCAGCGCCGTGACTCGAAGGCCATGAACGCCTGCTACCACCCGGACGTGGAGTTCTCCGACTCCGTCTTCATTGGCCTGCGCCACGGGAGCACCACCGCCATGTGGACCATGCTCTGCGAGCGCGGCAAGGACCTGCAGGTCACCTACCGCGACGTCCAGGCCGATGACCGCACCGGTCGCGCCCACTGGGATGCCCTCTACACCTTCGCCACCACCGGCCGGAAAGTCCTCAACCGCATCGACGCGGAGTTCGAGTTCCGCGACGGGAAGATTGTCCGCCACCAAGACCGCTTCGACTTCTGGACCTGGTCTCGTCAGGCACTCGGGCCCACGGGGCTCGTCCTCGGATGGACGCCCTTCCTCCGGAACAAGGTCCGCACCCAGGCCCGACGCACCCTGGACAAGTACATGCGCGACCACAACCTCACGGGCCCCTGACCCTCTACCGGAGCGCGCTCCCTCCGATTCCTCGAAGGGCGGCCCCTGCTCGCAGCGGCTTCAGGTCCGGTGCCACCCAGGAAGCTCGTGCCTCGGCCGAGTCCAGCGTCTCCTTCTGGTAGTGGCTCGCCAACAGCTTCGCGTCGGCCAGCTCCGGGGTCGTCTCCAACAAGGCCTCCAGGGACGCGCTCCCGGGTGACGCCTCCATCGCCCCCTGGACGAGCTCCGCCCAGCCCCGGGTCAGCGTCTCGTGATACTTGCCCGCCGCCCCGAGCGTTGTGGCGTAGCGGCGGATGAGGTCGCGCAGCCGCGCCAGTCCCGCCTCGAAGCCTTCCGCGCGCAGGCACAGCCAGGCCAGCCTCAGGTGCTCCCGGTGACGGAACCGCTCTCCCGGATAGGTGGCCGCCTCCACCGCCGCGAGAAAGTCCGCGTCCCCCAGGTCACCTCCTTCCACGCTCACGGTTTCACCTTCGGCTTCGACTTGCGCTCCGGGCGGGCCACATGGTCCACCTCGGCGAGCGCCTCGAGCCCCGTCGTCAGGCCCTCCACATCCTCGTCGCCCAGCCGCTCCAGCACCGCGGCCTCCAGGACTTCCAGCCGGCGGTGGACCCGCGTGGCCAACGCCCGGCCCGCTCCCGTCAGCAATACCTGGAACGAGCGACGGTCCTCGGGCCTCGCCTCCCGCTTCACCAGACGCTTCGCTTCCAACCGGTCCATGTAGCTGGTCAGTGTGGAGCGCTTGTGCGCGAAGGCCGCGTGCAGCTCGCTCAGCGAGGTGTCCCCCGCTTCCAACAAGTACGCCAAGAGGTGGGCCTCCCCCTGCGAGAGCCCCAAGGGAGGCTCGACCGCCTCCAGGAACAGGCCGATGCGGTGGGTGGCCCGGTGCACTTCCAGGACGAATCGGAGCCTCTTCATGGCGCTTCTCTAACAACCGCTCCGTTTTCGGAATTTCCGAAAACGAAATGAATCGTCCGACAGCCAACCCGTGCCCAGCCCCCCACCCGATGCTCTATCCTCCAGGAATGCTCCCCGAGAACGCGCCCGTGGACCTCCTGGACCTCTGGCTCCTGGAGGCAGCCCTGGAGCTGCCGACGCCCCTTCAGCTGCTCGTGTCGCCGGACCCCGCGGGCTCACTCAACATGCGCGATGACCCTCGCTTCTCCCACGAGGAGCTGTGCGAGCGCCTGGCCGGACTCGCCGAGCGGGACCTCATCCGCATCCACGAACACCCGGACGGCATGGAGGAGCTCTTCACCCCCGAGGCGATTTCCCAGGCCATCCTCCGGCCCCGTCCCCGCTCCATCCAGGTCTATGAACTCACGCCCTCGGGAGGTGCGCTCTGGGAGACCCAGGCCCGGCCCGACTGGAGCCGCTACGTCAACGCCGGCGAGGAGCCCAGCGCCAACGACGCCCCGGAGTCGTGGGTCATCGAAGCCGTGAGTCTCGACATCGCCGAGGCGGAGTTTCGCTTCCACGAGGAGCTCGGCGATGGAAACCGCCCCGTTCCCGAGTCGAAGCGCGGCGAGGCGCTCACTCCCTGGAACGTGACGTACTGGAAGACGCTGCCGCGCGGCTATCGCCTCCACTACACCAGCGTCCCCCAGCCACCCGACCCGGTCCGCACCGCCGCCTCGCGCCGCCGAGAGCCCTGGTACACCCCCGTCCGACTGTGACGAAGGGTGGACCCTTGCCTCTCATGGGGCTCAACCCGGCACTCTCGACGCACGCGAGGGCGCGGGCGGCTCAGGGCGCGGGGGCCTTAGCGCCAGCTTCCTTCGACGGCTCGGCCCGGTACACGTAGAGCGTGTAGTTCGAGCCCGTCGCATAGCCAGGCAGCTTCCCGGGGTTGAACACACTGGTGCTCGACACCGTGCCGCCCGCGTAGCCGCTCGGCATCTCCACCAGCTTCAGCGCACACCCCGCCAGCACGAGCCCCGCCACCGGCACGTCGTTGCTCACCAGCGTGCACGTCCCAGAGGCCGTGAAGCTCCCTTCCGGCAGATTGAAACGCATGTGCGCCGGTATCTGCTGCCCCGCCGGAAAGCGCGTGTCGGTGATTCGCAGGCACGCCGTCGCCGACCCCACGCTCTTCTCGCCCCGGCTCACCCACTTGCCGTCGCGCTCGCGGCTCTTCGGCACGTAGATGCTCGCGCCCAGCTTCACCGTCGTCTCGAACGGCGCCGCCGCGCACACCGCCGCGTCCGGGGGCTTCGTCGGGTCCTCCTGGGTGCGGAACTGGTAGACCTCCTCCGCCGCTCGCGCCTCGGGGACTCCCGCCAGCATCACCCACGCACCCAGCACCACCGCACCACCGTGCCACCGCGACATAGGTTCCTCCTCTTGAGAGTCCTGGAGCCCGCACGCATCCGGGGCCCTGCCCGCCGACAGCTTCTGCCCGTTGGCCCATGAGCCCCTGGCGCGCACGGCCCCTCCGTACCGCGCGCGCCTGGAGGCCGCTGCTACTGCCAGGACAGCGTGTACTCGGCGTCGAGCGGCCCCGTCTTCTTGCCGCTCACGTGCACCTGCGTTCCGCCCATCGCCTCGATGACCGCCTGGAGCACACCCTCGTGATAGGCCGGCGTCATGAAGTCGCGCTTCATCGTGAAGACGCCACTCGTATCGCTCGTCCACGTCACGCCGCGCTCACCGTAGCTCACCGCCGCTCGATAGCCCGAGTGCAGGTTGCCCAGCATCCGCTTCGGGCTGTTCCCGGCCAATAACAGCAGCGTCTTGCCCGCCGCCGAGGACAGGAAGTCCGACGTCGCCTGCACGCCCATCCTCCGCAACGCCGGGTCGAACCCACCCAACTGCGGCCCCATCACCTGCGCCGCCGTGAAAGACAGCCGCAGGAACGCCGCCACCGGGTAGTTGAAGAAATCGACGTACTTCTTTTCTCCCGCGACGGCGAGGCACTGCTGTACCGCGCTGTCGCCACCAAGCACCTTCACCGCGCCAATCACGCCATTGAAAAACAATCCGCGCGCGGTGTCGTCGCGCGTCGCCAACGAGACGCGCTCCTCCAACTCGCGCGCGAGGTGGGGCTCGAGCACGTCCGGCTTCTGCTTCATGTCTGTCATCAAACGGTGTCTCCACGGGGGGAAGGAGGCACTCGAAGTTTACAGCCGAATCAACTGCGCGCCGTAGTGGATATTCGCTCCAACGGCCGCCACCAACACAATGTCCCCCGCACCCAGTCGAACGCGACCCGCCTCCAGGTCCTCCGCCAGCAGGATGAGCATCCCCGCCGCCGACGTATTTCCATACAAGTCAACATTGCAAGCGACAGTCTCGGGCGAAAGCCCCGCGCGCGTCACGAAGGCATCCATCACCCGCTTGTTGGGTTGGTGAAAGTAGTACCGCTTCACCTCACCCTGCAGCTCGGGTCTGGGATTCAACACCGTGTCCAGGCACTTCTGCATGTACTCCGGATAGCTGCGCGCCACGCGAAACCCATCCACCACGAAGGCCATGTCCGCCGGACGCGACCGCCCTGGCTGGTAGGGAAGCTTCAACACCCCGCCCCCCTTGCGGATGACCAGGTCCCCATGCGCGTTGCCCGAGAAGGAGGCGAGGATGCCCGCCCCCGCCGGCGCGTCCTGCTTCGTCTGGAGC
>NZ_JABUMQ010000481.1:0-5957 GCF_013336645.1 Myxococcus sp. CA039A
ACCCTCAGCGGGGGCGGCGGCGCGGCGGCGGGGACGGGCATGAAGCCCACCACCGTCTTCTCCGAGTCATCCAGCGCGTCCAGGGCGTCATCCGCGTCCGAGCCGAGCGAGTCCAGGGTGGAGAAGTCCTCCTCCACGCCCTCCACGACGGCGTCGGGAGGCGCCTCGACGGGCTCCTCCTCCACGAGCGCGGCGGGCTCCGGCTCGGGCGAGGACATGTCGTTGAAGGCCGCGTCCAGGTCCAGCTCCTCGCCGGCGACCGCGGGCTCTTCTTCGCCCGTGTCCACGGAGATCTCCTCGCCGAAGTCCGCCGTCATCGGCTCATCGCCGAGCGCGTCCAGGGTGAGGCTCTCGTCCACGACGTCCTCGGAGACGGGCAGCTCCGGGAAGCCAATCAGCGCGCCCACGCGGTCCGTGAGGAGCTGCGCGTCCACCGGCATGGCCACGTACTCGTCCGCGTGCGCCTTCAGCTTGCGGTGCTGCGCGAAACCATCCGGGTTGCCGATGATGACAATGGGGACGTTCTTGAGGTCATCGTCCTTCTTCAGCTTGCCGCAGATGAGGTAGCCGTTCTGCCCGGCGGACAGCTCCACGGCCAGCACGACGAGGTCGGGCCGGTCCCGGCGAATCTGCTCCACGCTGCCCTTGCCGTCGGCGGTGTCGTCCACCGTGAAGCCCCGTCCTTCCAGGACGGGCCGCAGGGTGGCGGCGAGGGCGGTGTCGCTCTTTTCGACGATCAGGATTTTCTTGGACATGTAGGAACGGCCCGACCTGGGTGCGGCGCGCGCGGGCGCCACGAGTGACGGTGGCACGCGAGGAAAGAAGTGCCATCGAGGCTATCGGCCATGTCAGGGACCGTCAAATGTTCGGGCCGCACGGAATTCCGCTCGCCGGGCAGCCGGGCGGCCGCTTCCAGCGCGACTCACGTGAGGCGCTTCGAACACGAGGGGATGCCGCGCGCTTCTGCTCAGGGATACGAAGCGGGCTCGGCGGAGACGGCGGGACGGGAGCGCTGGGGCCGCGGGAGTGTTTGATACGAGTAATTCCCGTCAGCGGATTCGAGCGTCCGAGGCGTGCTCGCCACCGTGGTGCCGTGCTCGCGCTCATCCAGCATGCGGAGGATGTCGCGCTCGTCCATGTCGGTGACCATCTCGTAGACGATTTCGTGGTCCCGCCAGGTGACGATGTTGAAGCCCTGCGCGGAGTCGACTTCCACCGCGGGCAGCGCCTGGGGCCGGGGGCCGTCCTCGTCGGGGAGGACGAAGACGCCCAGCCGGCGCGTGGGCTCGCCGTCGTCGGGGAGCGTCTCGTAACTGATGTACGCGACTTCGCGGCCGTTGAGGATGGAGATGCGGCCACCCAGGGGCTTCGCCTTGGGGAGCTGGGGAAGGGCGACGCGCGCGTCCACCTTGCCCTTGAACCAGGTCTCCAACTGCTCGGGCGCGGACGAGGCGATTTCGAACGGCAGTCCGCGCGAGTGGCGCTTGATGATCTCTTCCCGGGCCTGCCGCTGCCGCTGCCCGGCTTGATACGTGGACCAGCCCCCCGTCACCGTCACCACGACCAGCGCGACGGCGCCCGCGCGCAACCAGACGCCGTACTGGGCGCGACGGTGTTCCTGGTGGAGCCCCCGGGCGATACCCGCGCGCAGGGAGTCCGGCGCGCGCATCTGCTTCACGGAGTGACGGGCGGCCCTGCGAAGGGCCAACTGCATGTTCCGCTCATCCTCGACGCGCCCCTGGCAAGCGGCGCACGTGGTGAGGTGGGATTCGAGGTCGACCCGCTCCTCCGGCTGAAATTCGCCGTCGAGATACGGGTACAGAAGCCGTTCGAGTTCCTGGCAGTTCATGGGCGCGCGGTAGGAACCTGTTTCTACCCCGTCTTCTTCCTTTGACGATACTCTTCGAGGTTCGCCGGCGTATCGGTGCCCTCGCCTTCGTGTCGGAAGACACCCTGGCCCACCGCGTACTCGCGCAGCGTCTTCTGCAGGAGCTTGCGGCCGCGGAACAGCCGGCTCATCACCGTGCCCACGGGGCACTCGAGAATCTCGGCGATCTCCTTGTAGGAGAACTCCTGCAGGTCCGCGAGGATGACCACCAGTCGGAAGTCGATGGGCAGGGAGTCGATGGCGCGCAGCACGTCGTCCGACAGGAGCCTGTCGAAGAAGTACTGCTCCGGGTTGGCCGCGAAGTCCGTCGCGTCCCGGCTGACGAAGCGCTCATGGACCGCCTCGCGCTCCACGCCCTCCACCACCGTGCGCTCCTTCACCTTCCGCCGGTAGCGGTTGATGAACGTGTTGGTGAGGATCTTGAAGAGCCAGGCCTTGATGTTGGTGCCCCGCTCGAACTTGTCGAAGAACCGGTAGGCCCGCATGCAGGTGTCCTGAACCAGGTCCTCTGCATCCCTTTCGTTCTTCGTCAGGCGCAGGGCCGCCGAGTACAGCGGGTCCAGGTGGGCCAGCGCCAGTTCCTCGAATTCCTGCTTCGTCCGGTTGGGTTGTCTGAAATCCAACATGTCCCGCCTTCCAAAGGCCCGAAACAATTGGGGAATGAGTTGTCGCCTGCCCATCAATGTATGCATGGGAACAGAAGTCGCAACAACGGCTTCCCAGTCACACCCGCCCGTCCGGTCGCTTCGGGTACGCCAGACTCCGGACGGGGCACTTTATTCCCCACTTTCAATAACGAAGGGGAGACGGGATGTCGCCATCCGCGCCTCCCCTCCGGGTGGGGCCCTGCCTGTCAGGCCGCTCTACAGGCTACTTGCCGCTGATCGCGTCCAGGATGGGGCGGTAGTCGTACCCCAGGTCCTTGGCGACGGCCTCGTAGGTGACGTGGCCGTTGTAGGTGTTCATCGCACGCGCGAGGGCGCGGTCGGCCTTCACGGCCTCCACCAGGCCCAGGTCGGCGATCTTCCGCGAGTAGGGGCGGGTGGTGTTGGTGAGGGCGTAGGTGGACGTCTGGGGCACCGCGCCGGGCATGTTGGCGACGCAGTAGTGGACGACGCCGTGCACGACGAACGTGGGGTTGTCGTGGGTGGTGGGCTTGCACGTTTCAATGCAGCCGCCCTGGTCCACGGCGACGTCGACGACGACCGCGCCGGGGGTCATCTCGGAGATGAGGGCCTCGGAGACGAGCTTGGGGGCCTTGCCGCCGGGGATGAGGACCGCGCCGACGACGAGGTCCGCCTCGCGCACGGACGTCGCGATGCTCTCCGTGTCGGAGGCCAGCACGCTGACGCGGCCGAGGAACACGTCATCCAGGTAGGTGAGGCGCTCCAGGTTGACGTCGAGGATGGTAACCTCGGCGCCCATGCCCACCGCCACCTTGGCGGCGCACAGGCCGACGACGCCGCCGCCGATGATGGTGACGCGACCGCGGCGCACGCCGGGCACGCCGCCCAGCAGGATGCCCTTGCCGCCGTGGGCCTTCTCCAGCGAGGCCGCGCCGACCTGGATGGCCATCTTTCCGGCCACCTCGCTCATGGGCTTGAGCAGCGGCAGGCTGCCGTCATCCAGCTGCAGCGTCTCGTACGCGACGGCCGCCGCCTTCTTCTTCACCAGCGTCTTGGTCAGCTCCGGGTCCACACCGGCCAGGTGGAAATACGTGTAGATGATCTGCCCGGGCTGGATGCGCTCGTACTCCGGCGCGATGGGCTCCTTCACCTTGACGATCATCTCCGCGCGCTTCCACACCTCGTCCGCGCTGGCGATGAGCTGCGCGCCGACGCGCTGGTACTCCGAGTCGGGGATGCCTGAGCCGACGCCGGCGTTCGTTTCGACCAACACCGTGTGGCCCGCGCTCGTGAGCGCGCGCACGCCCGCAGGCACCATGCCGACGCGGTACTCACGGGTTTTGATCTCCTTGGGAACTCCGACGATCACGACTGCCTCCGAAAGGGACTGAAAAAGCGCGCGGACCCTAACGAGCCCTCCCGAGGGAATCAAGGCATCCGCCGAAGCCGGACACATGTCACCGGTGAGCCTTTGTTACCTCGGAGGGATGACGCGTGGCGTTGAATGCAACGCGTCTCATCGCGCTTCGACGTCGAAAGAGAAGGGGGGCTGGTGGTAGTTAGCGTCACATGACGTCCGCGCCCAAGCTGCTGTTCGCCGACCCCAAGGGGAAGGTGATGGAGCACCCCTACCTGCTGGCCACGCTGCGCAGCGGCGAGGAACTCGTTCCTCCGCAGGACAAGCCCATCCCCCTGCCGTCCGCCGGGCGGCTGGTCCACCTGCCGGGCAGGCTCCCCGTGGGCCAGGACCCCCGGACGGGGGAGCTGGAGCTGGTGCGGGAGATCAACGTGGGCGGCAAGACCTTCACCCCCAACGCGGTGGGCGCGCTCCTGCCGCCGGGCTACACGCGCACGTTCTTGCCGGGCGAGGTGAAGGGCAACGGGCCGGTGCTGCCGCAGTGGGCCTATACGGCGGCGGCGTGGGGCAAGGACGGGCCGGTGGCGTGGGCCATCCACACGGACCGCCGCTCGCATTGGGATCCGGAGCGCTACTCGACGCCGGACATGAAGGCGCTGGTGGACAAGCACCTGGCGCGCTTCCCGGACAACCGCGTGCTCAAGCAGCTCAAGACGTGCGCGATGTTGTACCGGTGCTTCACGTCGCAGAACACCTTCTATGTCCGCGACGAGGCGGCCATCCCCGCGTCTGTCATGTGCAACGCGCGCTGCGTGGGCTGCATCTCCGACCAGCCGGCGGGCGGCCCACCCGCGTCGCACGAGCGGATGGATGACGGCCCCACCGCCGAGGAGATGGGCGCCATTGGCCTGTTCCATCTGGAGAACGCGCCCGGCCGCACCATGGTGAGCTTTGGCCAGGGCTGCGAGGGCGAGCCGCTCACTCGCTGGAAGCAGATCGCGGAGTCCATCCGCTACATGCGCGCGCGCACGGACAAGGGCTCCATCAACATCAACACCAACGCGAGCCTCACGCGCGGCCTGGAGGCCCTGCTCGACGCGGGCCTGGACGCGGTGCGCGTGTCGCTCAACGCGGCGTCGAAGGGGCTGTACGAGGCCTATTACAAGCCGGTGAAGTACGGCTGGGAGGACGTCGAGGCGTCGATTGCCCTCGCGCGCGAGCGCGGCGCGTACCTGGCGCTCAACCTGCTCCTGTTCCCCGGCGTCACGGACCGCGAGGGCGAGGTGAAGGCCCTGGAGCGGCTGGTGAAGAAGTACAAGGTGGACCAGGTGCAGACGCGCTCGCTGGCCATCGACCCGCTCCAGTACCTGGACGCGGCGCGGGACGTGGGCGCGGGCGGAGAGCCGGTGGGCATCCGCGAGCTGCTCCAGCGCCTGAAGGCGGCGCGGCCGGGGCTCATCATCGGCAACTTCGCGCGCGGGCTGGAAGAGCGGGAGAACGCCGCGGGACGGTGAAGCCCGGAGCTCGCCGAACGGGACGGGCCCGCGTGAGGCGGGCCCGTGTGTCTCCTGGCGGGCTTCGTCGAGAACGGACGCGCGCGGGCCGGGTGGGGCCCTCGCGTCGGCTACTCTCCGCCGCCAGGCGGCATCAGCTCCTTGGCGACCAGGTTCCCCATGACGGCATCCTTGGGGATGTAGCCATCGGCGCCGGCCTCACGACAGATGCGCTGGAGCTCCTCGACGTTTTCGCCGGAGCACAAGAGCACCTTGATGCCCTTGAAGAGGCTGTTGCTCTTGATGAAGCGGCAGAACTGCTCGCCGTTCACGTTGGGCATCCGCACGTCCAGCAGCACCAGGTCCGGACGCGTCTGCTTCTTGAGGATGATCTTCGTGGCCTTGTCGGCGGTGTCCGCGACATGGACCTCGAAGCCCTTCGCCACCAGATCCGCCTCGATGATTCGGGCGGTCATCTCGCTGTCGTCGACAATGAGGATGCGCGGCTTGCGCCCACCGGTGCTGGGGGCGGCCTTGAGCCCCGTCGAGGCGACAGGAGCGGCGGCCGGGGCGGCTGCCTGGGGGGCGTCCGA
>NZ_JABUMQ010000482.1:0-5936 GCF_013336645.1 Myxococcus sp. CA039A
GGGCGAAGTTCCGTTGGAACCCCAACCCTCCCCTCCGTCTCAGGACTGGCTCTCGGTGAAGAGCTCCTGGATGTCCTGCTCGGTGAGGGTCCTCGCCATCTCGTCACCCTCTCCACCGAGCACTCCGGCGGCGAGGTCTCGCTTGCGACGCTGGAGGGAGAGGATCTTCTCCTCCACCGTGCCGCGGGTAATCAGCTTGTAGCTGATGACGGCGCGCGTCTGACCGATGCGGTGCGTACGGTCCGTGGCCTGGTCTTCCACGGCCGGGTTCCACCACGGGTCGAAGTGGATGACGTAGTCGGCCGCGGTGAGGTTGAGGCCGGTGCCACCCGCCTTCAAGGAGATGAAGAACAGGGGCGGTCCGTCCGGGCGGTTGTACTCGTCCACCTTGCCCATGCGGTCCTTGGTGCGACCGTCCAGGTAGAGGTAGCGCAGGCCCTTCTTGTCCGCCTCCTGCTTGAGCAGCTCCAGCATCTCCGTGAACTGGCTGAACACCAGGGCCCGGTGGCCTTCCGCCACCAGGTCCTCCACCAGCTCCATGAAGCGCTCGACCTTCGCGCTGGGCGGCAACAACGTGCCCGGGGGCATCTTGAGCAGGCGCGGATCACAACACACCTGCCGCAGCCGCATGAGCGCGGCGAGAATCGACACGCGGCTGCGCTTGAAGCCGACCTTCTCGATGCTCTCGCTGACCTTGCGGCGGCTCTCCTCCATCACCTCGCGATAGAGGGCGGCCTGACCCGGCTCCATCTCGCACCAGGCGACGCTCTCCGTCTTCGGCGGCAGGTCCTTGGCCACCTCCGTCTTCAGGCGACGCAGGATGAAGGGCTGGATGCGCCGGCGCAGCCTGTCCCTCGCGGAGGCGTCGTTCGCCACCTGGATGGGCTGCTCGTACCTGTCGCTGAAGCTGTCCGCGCTGCCGAGGAAGCCCGGCATGAGGAAGTCGAAGATGCTCCACAGCTCCGACAGCCGGTTCTCCAGCGGCGTACCCGTGAGCGCCAGTCGCGTGTCGCTCGGAAGCGACTTGCACGCCTGCGCCGTGGCGCTGTCCGCGTTCTTGATGTTCTGCGCCTCGTCCAGAATCACGAAGCGGAAGCCCACCTGGGACAGCTGGTCCAGGTCTCTTCGCACCAGCGCGTAGGACGTGAGGACCAGGTCCATGCCCTTCAGGTCCTCGGCGCGCTCCTTGCGGTCCTGCCCGTGCCACACCATGGCCTTGAGGCCCGGGGTGAAACGCTCCGCCTCGCGCTCCCAGTTGGCGAGCACGCTGGTGGGCGCCACGACGAGCGACGGCTTGCGCCCCTCTTCGTTCGCCATCTTCTGCAGGAGGCTGAGCGACTGCACCGTCTTGCCCAAGCCCATGTCGTCCGCGAGGATGCCGGACAGGCCATGGCGGCGCAGGAACCAGAGCCAGGACAGGCCCGCCTCCTGGTAGTGCCGGAGCGTGGCGTGGAGCCCGTCGGGCACCGCGACCTTCGGAACCCCCGCCGTCTCGCGCAGCTCCAGCATCGCCTGCCGGGCCTTCGCCTCCACCTCGGTGAACTCACCCAGGTCCGCGAGCAGGTCCAACGCCACCGCCTGGTGCAACGGCAGCCGCGTGCGGGACCGGCCCGGCAGCGCACCCGCCTCTTCCAGCAGGTCCGCCACGCGCTTGATTTCGACCGGGTCCGCTTCAGCGAACGAGCCGTCCTTCAGCGGCACGAACTTGCGGCCGGAGTCCAGCCACATGCGCACCGCGCCCAGGTCCACCGCCTGGTCGTCCGTGACGAACTCGGCGTCCAGGTCGAACCACTGCACGCCGCTCATGCCCACGCGGATGCGCGGCTTGAGCTTCGGGCGCAGCCGCACCTTGGGCGCCTGCACGCCGAAGCGCTCCCACTCCGCCGGCAGCGAGGCGAGCCCCCGCGCCCAGAACTCCAGCGCCACGTCGCCCGTCGCGTCGAACACCTGCGCCTGCGGCTCGAATCGCAGGCCCTGGTCCAACAGCAGCTTGCCCGCGGCTCGCTCCAGGTCCTCGCGACGACGGTACAGCTTGCGGCTGTCCCCACCCACGCCACTGGCGTAGCCCAGGTGCGTGGCCGTGGGAGACACCGGCGCCGTCGTCTGCCCGTAACGCGCGGCCAGCTGCGCCTTCACGCGCTCCGGAGTGCCCTCGAGCGTCAGCACGAAGTGCGGCTCCACCGCCTCGTCCACCTCGATGTCGTCCGCCTTCAACGACATGCGGAAGCGCGGCAGGTGCGCGGCGAAGAACGTCAGCACCCGGTCCAACTGTCCCGAGGGGAAGGACATGCTGGGCTCCAGCAGCCACTTGCGCAGCAGCCGGGGCGGGAAGTCGGGCTCCACGGGGTGGAGGTTCTGCGCCTGGATGACCCAGGTGCGCCGGCCCGACAGGATGATGACGTCCTTGAGCGAGTAGCTCAGCCCGTCCGGGAAGAGCAGCTCGATGCGCGCCGTGGCGCCGTCCGGCCGGGACTCCAGGCGAATCTGCGGACGGATGGGCACTTCCGTGTTGATGAGCGCCGTGCCCCGGTAGATGACCCGCCGCTGGCGCAGCAGGTCCATCGCCTCGCTCAACTCCTCGTCCGACAGGACGATGCGCGAGTCGTAGCGATGCTCGTGGCGCGACAACGCCATGAAGACGCGCTCGTCGGCGGGGGAGATGCGCCCCCCCGTCTGGAGGGTCCGCTTGACGTGGATGGGCCCCTTGGTCTGCGCGTCCTGCCGGCGCACGTCCACGACCCACTGGCGACTGCCCGAGTTCGTGTTCGCCGCCGTCAGCCGGTAGAAGAACTCATAGTCCGGCTGCGAGGACAGGCCCAGCCAGCTCTCCACCTTCGCGAGCGCGGGCAGGTTGACGGCGTCCACCACGGGGCCTTCCGGCTCCACGGGGACCTCGTTGTCCACCACCTCGTTGTTGCCGTTGGGCGCGGTGGGTTCGACAGGCGCGGCGACCACCGGCTGGGGCCGGGGAGGCGGCCGGAAACGCGCGGCATAGATGAGCGCGGCGGCCACCACATGCTTGCAGTGGGGACCATCGACGTTCCACGACTGACACGTGCAGGTGGACGTGGCTCGACCATCTCCGAGCGCGAGCACGACTTCATAGCGCTCGCCCGTGGAGGAGGCGACCTGCGCGCGGATGTGGTCCCCTTCACGTTGGAGCCCGAAGACGCGGCGGGACTCCGCCACCTCTCGGCCCTTCTTGAAGATGGTGGGTTGGACTTCAGCCTTCAGGGCCCTGAGCCACTGGGTGTCCTGAGGAGGGAGGGCGTCTCGGATGTCGGCGGTGGATTGCACGGCTGGCACAGGCCCCTGGCTCCTAAGCGCCGGGGAACCCCTGCCACTAGCACAGCAAGAGGGCTCCCGCTCGCGGGAAATGTGGATGAGTCGGCCAGCGGAAGCAGCCACCGACATCAGGCTATGAGACCATCAACGCTCGCCATGGCCCGGACCGTCCGCCCCCGTGTCTTCGTGACCCGCCAGCTCCCTGGAGAGGCCCTCGGCCGACTGAGCAGGCATGTGGACCTGTCCGTCTGGGAGGAGGAACTGCCACCTTCCCGTGACACCTTGATGGCCCAGGCGGCCCTCTGCGAGGGGCTCGTCACCTTGCTGACGGACCATGTCGACGCTCGCCTGCTTGACTGCGCCCCGAACCTCCGGGCGGTCAGCAACGTGGCCGTGGGCTACGACAATATCGACGTTCCCGCCTGCACCGGGCGGCGCGTGGCGGTGGGAAATACCCCAGGCGCCCTCACGGAGACCTCCGCGGACTTCGCCTTCGCCCTGATTCTGGGGCTGGCCCGGCGCGTGGCGGAGGCGGACGCCTTCGTCCGGGCGGGCAAGTGGAAGACCTGGAGCCCCACCCTCCTCCTGGGGACGGATGTGTACGGCGCCACCCTGGGTATCGTCGGCCCGGGGGCCATCGGCTCGGCGGTGGCCCGGCGGGCCCGGGGCTTCGGGATGCGCATCATGTACGTCAGCCGCGAGCCAAAACCGGCGCTGGAGGCCCAGACGGGCGCCCGCCAGGTGGACAAGGCCACGCTCCTGGCCGAAGCGGACATCCTCACCCTGCATGTCCCGTTGACTCCCGCGACGAAGCACTGGGTGGGACGCGCGGAGCTGGCGGCGATGAAGCCGGGGGCGCTGCTCGTCAACACGGCGCGAGGCGGAGTCATCGACCAGGACGCCCTCGTCGAGGCCCTTCGCGAGGGAAGGCTGGGAGGCGCGGCCCTGGACGTGACGGAGCCCGAGCCCCTTCCCCCGGACAGCCCGCTGATGACCCTGCCCAACGTCCTGCTGGCGCCGCACATCGCCAGCGCGTCACATGCGACGCGGGGGCGCATGGCCTCCATGGCGGTGGACAACCTGCTGGCCGCGCTGGAGGGACGGCGGCCACCCCACTGCGTCAACCCGGAGGTCTTCGAATGAGCCTGCCCGCCGCGAGCATCACCGACACCACCCTCGTCGCCGACCTGAATGCCCGCCTGCGCGACGTGCCGGACTTCCCCAAGCCGGGCATCGTCTTCAAGGACATCACCCCCGTGCTCGCGGACCCGCGCCTGTTCGGCCGGGTCATCAACGCCATGGCCGCGCCGTTCCGGGGCCAGCACATCACCAAGGTCGTCGGCGTGGAGGCCCGCGGCTTCCTCCTCGGAGCGCCCATCGCCCTCGCGCTGGGCTCGGGCTTCGTCCCGGCGCGCAAGCCGGGCAAGCTGCCCCACCGCTCCATCGTGGAGCGCTACTCGTTGGAGTACGGCGCGGATGGCGTGGAGATGCACGAGGACGCCATCCTCCAGGGCGAGCGCGTGCTGGTGGTGGATGACGTGCTCGCCACCGGAGGCACGGCGGAGGCCACCGCGAAGCTGGTGAAGCGACTGGGCGGAGAGCTGGTGGGCTTCAGCTTCCTCATCAGCCTCGACTTCCTCGAGGGCCCCCAGCGCCTGGGGCGCGACAAGGTGACGACGCTGCTGACGTTCTGACGGGACGCCCCGGCAAGTCCGAGCGGCCCGGGCCTCCATCCCTTCCCCGCCCGCCTGCTGCCACGCCCCCGGCGCATGTCCACCTGAGGAAAGAAGCCTCGTTCGACAGGGGGAGACATGCCCGAGGTGCGCTCCACCGGTGGTGCCCGCATTCGCTACGACGACGTCGGCCAGGGAGCGCTCACGCTGCTCTTCATTCCCGGCTGGTGCACCCGCCGCGACATCTTCAGTCCTCTCGTCACCCTCTGTGCCGAGCGACACCGGGTGCTCTGCGTGGACCTGCGCGGCCACGGAGAATCCGAACACGGTGACGAAGACTTCGACAGCGACACCGTGCTCGAGGACCTGCTCGCCGTGATTGACGCCAGCGGCGCGCGGCAGGTGGTGCCGGTGGCCATCTCCCATGCGGGCTTCCTGGCGCTGGAGCTGCGGCGCGAGCTGGGCGCGGAGCGAATCCCCCAGCTCGTGGTGCTGGACTGGATTGTCACCGAGCCGCCCCCGCCCTTCCTGGCGACGCTTCGGGGCCTGATGTCAGAGCGCTGGGGACGCACGCGCGACGAGCTGTTCCAGCAGTGGACCCGGGGCGTGGAGAACAAGGACGTCCTGCGCGCCGTCCATGAGGACATGCTCGAGTTCTCCGAGGAGATGTGGGCCCGGGCCGCGCGCGAAATCGCCGCCGCCTACTCGCGGGAGGGCTCACCGCTTCGCGCACTCGCCGGACTGAGCCCCGCGACGCCGACGCTGCACCTGTACTCGCAGCCGGACACGCACGACTACCTGGAGACCCAGGTGGCCTTCGCCGCCACCCATCCGTGGTTCCACGTCATGAGGCTGCCCGCCGTCAGCCACCTGCCCACGCTGGAGGTACCGGGGCTCGTCGCCGTCGGAATCGAGGCCCTCGTCTCGGGACGGAGGACCGCCGTCAGCACGACCCACCCGGACCTCGGCCCCCAGGGC
>NZ_JABUMQ010000483.1:0-5908 GCF_013336645.1 Myxococcus sp. CA039A
GGAGGGGCTTGAGCCAACGCACGGGCGCTTCATAGCACCGGGGGGACGGCGGGCATCCGGATTCGAGCCGGGAGCGTTGAGTACTCCCGGACGTCGGAACACGGACACTGCGGTCGCTCGAAGCCTCCTCCCCTACCCGGCCGAGCGCTCCAGGACGGCCGCGAAGAACGCGTCGGTGCCGTGGCTGTGGGGAGCGACGAAGAGGAAGCCATCGCGAAGACAGGCCTCAGAGAGCCACCCCGCGCCGGGACGGGTGAGGCGGTAGTCGGGGCGAGCCGCGAGGAAGGCGGAGACGACGTCCTCGTTCTCTGCGCGGTTCACGGTGCAGGTGGCGTAGACGAGCCGTCCGCCCGGGCGCACCAGGTCCGCGCCGCGCTGGAGGATGTCGAGCTGGAGCGGTGGGAAGTGAGCAAGGACGTCGGGGGTGATGCGGAAGCGCTGGTCGGGGCCGCGGCGGAGGGAGCCCAGCTCCGAGCAGGGAGCGTCCACGAGGACGCGGTCGGCGCCGAGGCCCGGGGTGGGAGGGGTCCGGAGGACCTGGACGCGGGTGAGGCCGGCGCGGGAGGAGCGTTGGAGGAGTCGGTCGAGCCGCTCCGGGTCGGGGTCATGGGCGAAGAGGCGGCCGGAGTCGCGCATCGCGGCGCCGAGCTGGAGCGTCTTGCCCCCGGCGCCCGCGCACAGGTCGACCACGGTTTCACCGGGAAGGGCCTCCAGGAGGAGGCCGAGGAGCTGGCTGCCCTCGTCCTGGACCTCGAAGCGGCCTTCCTGGAGGGAGGGAAGCGCGTAGAGGTTGGGGCGAGGCCCGTCGATGTGGAGGGCGAGCGGGCTCCAGGGGCCCGGCCGGGTGGAGACGCCCTCGGAGCGGAGGCGCTCGGCGAGTTCCTCGCGGGAGGAGCGGAGTGGATTGACCCGGAGGGTGATGGGCCCGGGGACGTTGAGGTGGGCGCAGAAGGCGTCGGCGTCGGGGCCGAGCTCGCGGGAGAAGTGGTCGGCGAGCCAGTCCGGGAGGGAGTAGCGGAGGGCGAGCGAGGGGGGCGGCGAGGGATTCAGGCCGGGGACGCCCTCCCCTACCCCGGCGAGCGAGGCGGCCTCGGGACCGGGGACGTGGGCGAGGCCGTGGAGGAAGGCGAAGAGGAGGAGCGGAGGTGGAGCGTCGTCCTGGTCGAGGAGGAAGGCGAGGCGGCGGCGCCAGAGGCCGACGTTGAAGATGGCTTCCTTGAGGGCCTGGCGCTGGTCGCGGGAGAGTGAGCGATGAGCACGGAGGGTGCGATCCACAACGCGCTCAGCGGGGGAGCCGGCGAGCACGAGGGAGATGGCCTCGGAGGAAACGGGGGCGAGCCCGGCGAGGGCGGACCAGGGTGGACCCTGGAGCCGGGAGAGCGGATCAAACGGGACTGTTGACAGAGGGGGCTCCGTTCTCTAGAAAGCGCGTCATCGCTGCGGCGTCGTCGCCGTACCGCAACGAGGACATATTCCCCGATAGCTCAGCCGGTAGAGCGGGTGACTGTTAATCACTAGGTCCGAGGTTCGAGTCCTCGTCGGGGAGCTGAAAAACGAAGGCCCTGCCAGTTTCTGGCGGGGCCTTTTTGTTTTTCTCGGGCCTCGCGATGAAAATCGCGGGGCCTTCGTGACGATGCCCCTGAGTCCCAAGTGATTCTGCCTCGCGGTGCTGCAGAGGGCGCTCTCGGCTCTCCGCTCCGCAGACCGAGGAGACACCTTCCCTGACATAGGGGCGGCGTGGCTTTACCGCTGCCGTGGCGGTGCGTTCGCGTTGTCCATGTCCGAGACGATCAGCCACGGCCCACCGGGTGCACGACGCAGGGTGAGCGTGAATTTTCCCGTGTCGTCGGCTCTGTTGCCATAACCGTATGCGCCGATGATGTAGCCGCTCGTGCCTTCGGTGGCAAACGCGAGCGCACGTAGCTGCAATAGACCGCCTCCTTGCCCCTCATAGGCGGCCCGGATGGCCGCACGACCACGGACAGGCGGGCGATTGCTCTGGAGTACGAACCCATCCTCCGCGAACAGCGAGGCCAGTGCGGCCGCGTCGCCTGCGCGCCATGCACGCTCGTAGTCGCGCAGCACGCGGTCCAGCGCAGGTGGCAATGCGACATCGGGAAGTCGTGCGGATGCGGCAGGAGCTGGGGTGCTCTGAGCCAGAAGCGGCGCAGTCAACAGCATCGAGCCGAGGACGACGAATGGAAGGCTCATGGACCTCGATCACGGGCGGGTGGTGGGTGTGGCGCCGAATGAGTATTGGAGCGAACACCATAGAACTGGTCTCGAAATTGAGCGAGCAAGTCTGGGAGCGGAAGCTGGGGAGCTCATCGACATGAGAGGGATGGACATGCTCGAAGCTGACCGGTGGACCTGACCGACGAACAGTTGGAGCTGATTGAGCCGCTTCTTCTCGTTAGGAAGCCGAAGAGGGACGACCGGCCTGGGCGGAGCGTTCTCCCTCCCGAAGGAGAGCTGAGCGGGTGAATGGTCCAGCAGCAACGGGCGGGACGGCGTGGACCAAGAGGCGAGGCAGGAGCTGCCAAGCGCGCCCGCCGACACGCGCCCTTGCTGCTTCTGCTCCCGCCCCACTCCACTTCTCCACGAGGGGCGCGTACGCCCAATCTTCCCCTGGGGAGCCCGAGGCGACGTCTCCAGTGACGTACGGCGATACCTGTTCTCCATCCACACGGTGATCGCTGACCTCGAGCACGAGCGTGCACCAGAGAAAGTTGCCTGCGGCAAGAAGATGTCGAAGGGGACCGAGGATGACGTGGCGGTGTCGCTCCATAAAGGCAGCAACTTGGCGGAGCTGAGTAATGGTCGGCAGGGCGACGCCAACGCCCGTGCCTACCCAAAAATTCGGGCGCTGCGGGACGAGCGCGCCAAAGCCACATTCAGCAGTCTGTCAATGCGAGGGAGCGAGGCACGCGAAGGGCGTCATCAGCTCGGCATGTCTGCCGAGGCGACATCTTCCCTGGTACAGGGAGATCCTTGGACCGCACCCTCTACCGGCTGCACTACCAGGTGGAGTGCTTCTGCCACGACCTCAGGCGCTTTCGCGCCGCCGCCACCCGTTACGACAAGACGGCGACCTGTTACCTCGCCGTCCTGCACGTCCCGTCCATGCTTCTCTGGCTGCATTAATCAGGGACAGCCCCTAATCCACCCACTTTTCCATTCGGTGCCTGCTTAGGAGATGACTGCCAGCCTACCGTGCCAAAAGCACGTGGACGCGGCTCCAACTGGGGCCGTACCTGTAGAGCAGGGCAATGTCGTCACGGCCATCGCCATCGGCGTCGCCGCTGACCATACGGCCCGTGACGGCGTCTGCGCTGTAGCCGCCGTCACTGCCCCACCAGCCGAGATCGCCCTGGTACTGAAACGAGGCCCCCTTCGAGAGCAAGACATGCGCACGGCTCGAGGCCGCCCCGTACCTGTAGAGCAGGGCAATGTCGTCGCGGCCATCACCATTGAAGTCACCGCTGACCATGCGGCCCGTGACGGCGTCCGGGCTGTAGCCTCCGGCACTGCCCCACCAGCCGAGATCGCCCTGGTACTGAAACGAGGCCCCCTTCGAGAGCAAGACATGCACGCGGCTCGAGGCCGCTCCGTACCTGTAGAGCAGGGCAATGTCGTCGCGGCCATCGCCATTGAAGTCACCGCTGACCATGCGGCCCGTGACGGCGTCCGGGCTGTAACCACCGTCACTGCCCCACCAGCCGAGATCGCCCTGGTACTGAAACGAGGCCCCCTTCGAGAGCAAGACATGCACGCGGCTCGAGGCCGCCCCGTACCTGTAGAGCAGGGCAATGTCGTCGCGGCCATCGCCATTGAAGTCACCGCTGACCATGCGGCCCGTGACGGCGTCTGCGCTGTAGCCGCCGTTACTGCCCCACCAGCCGAGATCGCCCTGGTACTGGAACGAGGCCCCTGTCGAGAGCAGGACATGCACACGGCTCGAGGCGGCGCCGTACCCGTAGAGAAGGGCGATGTCGTCACGGCCATCGCCATTGAAGTCACCGCTGACCATGCGGCCCGTGACGGCGTCTGCGCTGTAGCCGCCGTTACTGCCCCACCAGCCGAGATCGCCCTGGTACTGAAACGAGGCCCCCTTCGAGAGCAGGACGTGCACGCGGCTCGAGGCCGCCCCGTACCTGTAGAGCAGGGCAATGTCGTCACGGCCATCGCCATTGAAGTCACCGCTGACCATGCGGCCTGTGACGGCGTCCGGACTGTAGCCGCCGTTACTGCCCCACCAGCCGAGATCGCCCTGGTATTGGAACCGCGTGGCGAAGGAAGTCGCGTACAGCGCCCCGTTAGTGCCGCCAGTTTCAGGCATCTCATGTGTCACAGCCGGGGCCGCCTCGGCGTCCCGACCGACGTAGACCATTCCTTCGACTTCCTGCGTCTCATCGGGCAGCTCGGCGCACCCGGGCACAAGGGCAATACATCCTACAGCAAGCACGACACCTCTCATAAACATGAATACTCCTTGCAGGCGCTCCTCCCACGCGCGTGAGATCGTGGAGACCTCAACGGAACGGCGTCCCGCCCGCCACGCGTGCAACGGATCCCTGGCTGAGGAACGTCGGACGCTGGAGATACTCTGATCTCACTCGCGTCGGAATTGTCCCTGCGTCGGGGGAAATTTATGGTGCCGTACGCCCCTAACGCAGAAATCTGCGGGGTGATTGTCCGGCTAACGGTCAACACTCCAGTACACTCTGGCGGAGCTCATCGCACGGGGGGCAACACTTCGCATGTTTGAGCAGAGTCACACCGTTTACGATGTGTTTGGGCCATCCGCGACTCAACTGGACTATTTCACCAGAGAGTCCGTCCACAACAAGCTGGTGGACAACCTGTCCCGTGGCTCGTACTTGGTCATTTACGGCTGCACCTACTAGAAACCCGGTTGCATCAGCATTGGGTGGCAAGGCCACATTCGGCATTGCGTCAAGGCGAGTGAGCGAGGCGCTGAGTCCGTAGAGTTCCTGGGCGGGCGAAGGTACGCGACCGACGGCCGGCGTCCTGAACCGGGGTGGATTCGCCGGTTCACTCCGGCATGCGACGACCCAATCCGGATGAGTGGAAGCAGTTGGTGGAAGAGTTCAAGGCGAGCGGGCTGACTCAGAAGGAGTTCGCGGACAGGCACGAGGTCTCGCTCAGCGCCTTCCAGTACAAGCTGTACAAGAAGCCGAGGTCCACGCTGGGACGGAGGTCCGAATCGACAGGCAGACCACGGGCGATTTTCCTTCCCGTGGAGGTGGTCGCGTCCCCCGTGCCACGGACGCGGGAAGGGCTGATGCTCGAGGTGGCGCTGACGCGAGGAGTGCTCCTGCGTTTCCCGGAGGGCACGCAGGCGGAGTACCTCGCGCATCTCGTGGCGGTGCTCGGCTGATGCTGCTGTTGCCCCGGGCGGTGCGAATCCTTCTGGCACGTGAGCCGGTGGACATGCGTAACAGCATCGATGGGTTGGCGGCGATAGTGCGCGCGGAGTGGAAGGAGAGTCTCTACGCCGGCCACCTCTTCGTCTTCGTCTCGCGGCGCGGGGACAAGGTGAAGATTCTCTCCTGGGAAAGGTAGCGCGCAATGCGGTCGACACTGCAAGCGATTTGGAAGAAGTCACCATCACCATGGCGGTCCATCCCTTCCGCGGCAGACGGTTTCCAGTCCTGCGTGCCGACCGCGACGTGCAGGGCGCCCAGGGAAGCGGCTATCTGGTGCTGGGCCTGCCAGAGGGCGGGGTCTTGCGGCCGGTGAGCGTCAAGGTAGATGTCACGTGAGAGGGTTCAGCCGATGCGCTTCAACTCCTGCACGGCCGGGGTGAGGTTCGGAGAGGGGCCGAGACGGACGGGGCCTGCTGGCGTCCAGTTGCGAGTGTCGCGGCTCCAGCGTTCGGGGTGAC
>NZ_JABUMQ010000484.1:0-5907 GCF_013336645.1 Myxococcus sp. CA039A
CTCCAGGCGAGCCGCGTGGACCTGAGCGCGACGATGCGCGAGGGCTCGCGAGGGACGGAGGGTGGCAAGGCGGGCCGGCTGCGCGCGGGGTTGGTGGTGGGGCAGGTGGCGTTCGCGCTGGTGTTGCTGGTGGGCGCGGGCCTCTTCCTCCGGAGCTTCCAGGCGCTGACCCAGGTGGAGGCCGGCTTCACTCCCGAGGGCGTGCTCACCGGTCAACTCGTGTTGCCGGCCACGAGCTACGCGAAGCCGGAGGACCAGCGGGCCTTCCAGCGGGAGTTGCTCCGCCGCGTGCAGGCGCTGCCCGGCGTGGAGTCCGCGGCGGTGGCGAACATGCTGCCTTTGGGCGGCAAGACGAACACCAGCTTCGACGTGGAGGGGCGGACGCGGGCGCCGGGAGAGATGTGGCCGGCGGTGGAGACGCGCTTCGCCAGCGCGGACTACCTGCGCACGTTGCGGGTGCGGCTGCGCGACGGGCGCATGCTCCAGGAGACGGACGGACCGGACGCGGCGGGAGCGGTGGTCATCAACCAGACCTTCGCGGACCTCTACTGGCCGAAGGGGGACGCGCTGGGCCAGCGACTGAAGCTGCACCGGTCCGACGCCCAGTGGGCCACGGTGGTGGGAATCGTCGACGACCTGCGCGAGTGGGGCCTGGACAAGCCCGCGCGTCCGACGGCGTATTACTCCGCGGTACAGACGCCCCTCTCCAGCCTCCACCTGGTGGCGCGCGTGAAGGCGGGCGACCCGGAGTCACTGCGCACGGCGCTCGAGTCAGAGGTGCGCGCGCTCGATGGCAACCTGCCCCTGTTCAAGGTGACGTCCATGGTGCGGCTGGTGGACGAGTCCATCGGCTCGCAGAGGCTGACGGCGCTGTTGATGGGCCTGTTCGCGGGCACCGCGCTGCTGCTGGCCGCGCTCGGAATCTCGGGCGTCATCGGCTACTCGGTGGCGCAGCGCACGCGGGAGATGGGCATCCGCATGGCGCTGGGCGCGGCGAAGTCGGACGTGCTGGCACTGGTGTTGCGCCAGGGCATGAAGCTGGCGGGGCTGGGCGTGTTGCTGGGGCTGGTGTTGTCGCTGGTGCTGGCGCGACTGTTGAGCACGCTGCTGTATGGCGTGACGGCGTATGACCCGTGGACCTTCGCGGGAGTGGCGGCGTTGTTGAGCGGCGTGGCCCTGGGCGCGACGTGGCTGCCAGCGCACCGCGCGACGCGGGTGGACCCCATCATTGCCTTGAAGGCGGAGTAGGAGCGCGTGTCGATGGAGACCTTCATCCAGGACCTGCGGTATGCGCTGCGCACGTTGGGCAAGAGCCCCGGCTTCACGCTGGTGGCGGTGCTGGCGCTCGCGCTGGGCATCGGCGCGAACAGCGCGGTGTTCAGCGTGGTGAACGGCGTGCTGCTCAGGCCTCCACCGTTCGCGGAGCCGGAGCGCCTGGTCCACGTCTGGGGCAACTACGCCAGGTCCGACCTGAAGGACATCTGGGTGTCGGTGCCCGAGTACCGGGACTACCTCACGATGCCCAAGTCCTTCTCGTCGGTGGGGGCCTATGTGGAGAGCGACATCACGCTCACCGGAGGGGACGTGCCGGAGCGGCTCACCGTGATGTTCTCCACCGCCTCGCTGTTCCCCACCCTGGGCGTGGCTCCGGCGCTGGGCCGCACCTTCTCGCATGAAGAGGAGACGCCGGGCCGGGAGCGCGTGCTGGTGCTGACGGACAAGCTGTGGCGCACGCATTTCGCCAGGGACCCGCGGGTGCTGGGCCGAGTGCTGCAACTGGATGGCAACGCATACACGGTGGTGGGTGTGCTGCCGCCCGGCGTGGAGTACCCGGCGGGCACGGACATGTACGCGCCCTTCGCGCCCACGCCCGCGCAGGCGGCCGAAGACGTGCGCGGCAACCACTACCTCAGCATGGTGGGACGGTTGAAGCCCGGCGTGACGCTGGAGGCGGCGAGGGCGGACATGGCGCGGGTGGGCCAGGAGATGGAGACCCTGTACGCGAGCAGCTACGGGGGCTACGGCTGGGCCATCAGCGTGAAGTCGCTGGAGGACGAGGTGGTGGGCCGGGTGCGCGGCACGCTCTGGCTGTTGCTGGGCGCGGTGGGCTTCGTGCTGCTGGTGGCGTGCGGCAGCGTGGCCAACCTCCTGCTGGCTCGGGCGGCGGCGAGGGGCCGCGAGGTGTCCATCCGCGCGGCGCTGGGCGCTGGGCGCGGCAGGTTGTTGGCGCAGTTCCTCACGGAGAGCTTCGCGCTGTCCGCGTTGGGCGGCGCGCTGGGCCTGCTGCTGGCCGTGTGGGGCACGGACGCGCTGGTGGCGATGGTGGGAGACGGGCTGCCTCGGGCGGAGAAGGTGGGGCTGGATGCGGCCTCCGTCTTCTTCACCTTGGGGGTGTCGCTGCTCACGGGCCTGGTCTTCGGGTTGGCGCCGGCGCTCCATGCGAGCCGTACGGACCTGAGCGCGACGATGCGCGAGGGCTCGCGAGGAACGGAGGGACGCAACGCGGGCTGGCTGCGCTCGGGGCTGGTGGTGACGCAGGTGGCCCTGGCGTTGGTGTTGCTGGTGGGCGCGGGTCTCTTCCTGCGGAGCTTCCAGGCGCTGACCCAGGTGGAGGCGGGCTTCACTCCCGAGGGCGTGCTCACCGGTCAGCTCTCGCTGCCGGCCGCCCGGTATGCGAGGCCGGAGGACCAGCGGGCCTTCCAGCAGGAGCTGCTCCGTCGCGTGCAGGTGCTGCCCGGCGTGGAGTCCGCGGGGGTGACGAACAGGCTGCCTTTGGGTGGAAGGACGGACACCAGCTTCGACATCGAGGGGCGGATGCGGGCGCCGGGGGAGATATGGCCGGCGGTGGAGACGCGCTTCGCCAGCGCGGACTACCTGCGCACGCTGCGGGTGCGGCTGCGCGACGGGCGCATGCTCCAGGAGACGGATGGACCGGACGCGGCGGGGGCGCTGGTCATCAACCAGACCTTCGCGAACCTCTACTGGCCGCGGGGCAACGCGCTGGGCCAGCGACTGAAGTTGCACCGGCCGGATGCGAAGTGGGCCACGGTGGTGGGCATCGTCGACGACCTGCGCGAGTGGGGCCTGGACAAGCCCGCGCGTCCGACAGCGTACTACTCCGTGGCGCAGACTCCGCTCTCCAATCTCCACCTGGCGGTGCGGGCGAAGTCGGGCCACCCGGAGTCATTGCGCACGGCCATCGAAGCGGAGGTGCTCGCGCTCGATGGCCAATTGCCCTGGTTCAACGTGGCGTCCATGGTGCAGCGGGTGGATGAGTCCATCAGCTCGCGCAGGCTGACGGCGGTGCTGATGGGCTTGTTCGCGAGCACGGCGCTGTTGCTCGCGGCGCTCGGAATCTCGGGAGTCATCGGCTACGCGGTGGCACGGCGCACGCGGGAGATGGGCATCCGCATGGCGCTGGGCGCGACGAAGTCGGATGTGCTGTCGCTGGTGCTGCGCCAGGGCCTGACGCTGGCGGGGTTGGGCGTGGGCCTGGGGCTGGTGTTGTCACTGGTGCTGGCGCGGCTCTTGAGCACGCTGCTGTTCGGTGTGACGGCCTATGACCCGTGGACCTTCGTCGGGGTGGCCGCGTTGCTGAGCGGCGTGGCCCTGGGTGCGACGTGGCTGCCGGCGCACCGCGCGACGCGGGTGGACCCCATCATCGCCTTGAAGGCGGAGTAGGAGCGCGCGTCGATGGAGACCCTCATTCAAGACCTGCGGTACGCGCTGCGCACGCTGGGCAAGAGCCCGGGTTTCACGCTGGTGGCGGTGCTGGCGTTGGCGCTGGGCATCGGCGCGAACAGCGCGGTGTTCAGCGTGGTGAACGGCGTGCTGCTCACGCCGCCGCCCCTCGCGGAGCCGGAGCGCCTGGTCACCGTGTCCAACGACATCCAGGCGGTGGGCCTGGAGGGCATCTCCATCTCTACGCCCGAGTACCAGGACTTCCGCACGCTGCCGCGAGTCTTCAGCTCGGTGGCCGCCTACAACTGGCGGGACATGACGCTGACCGGAGGCGGCGCCGCGCAGCGCTTCGCCGTGGTGCAGGGCACCGCCACGTTGCTCCCCACGCTCGGCGTGACGCCGATGCTTGGCCGGAACTTCACCGAGGCGGAAGCCTCTCTGGGTGGGGAGAAGGTCGTGGTGTTGACGCACAAGGTGTGGCGCGCGCACTTCGCGGAGGACCCCGGCGTGTTGGGCAAGACGATGCAGCTCGACGGCAAGCCCTACACGGTGGTGGGCGTGCTGCCCCGCGGCGTGGTGCACCCGGAGCGCGCCGACCTCTACGTGCCCTTCGTGCCGCTGCCGGAGCATGTCTCGGAGCGCACCACGCGCTACCTCTTCTGCCTGGCGCGGATGAAGCCGGGCGTGACGCTGGAGCAGGCGCGCGCGGACATGGCTCGGGTCGCCCTCGACATGCAGGCGGTGGAGTCCCGCTACCAGGGGATTGGCTGGTCCATCCGCGTCACCTCGTTGGAGGACAAGCTGGTGGGCGACGTGCGCGGCACGCTGTGGCTGTTGCTGGGCGCGGTGGGCTGCGTGCTGCTGGTGGCGTGCAGCAGCGTGGCGAATCTGCTCCTGGCTCGTGCGGCGGCGCGTGAGCGCGAGGTGTCCATCCGCGCGGCGCTGGGCGCGAGCCGTGGCCGGCTGGTGGCGCAGTTCCTCACGGAGAGCCTCGTGTTGTCCCTGGCGGGTGGCGCGCTGGGGTTGCTCCTGGCGATGTGGGGCACGGATGCGCTCCTGGCCTTCATGGGAGACGGACTGCCGCGCATGGCGCACGTGAAGCTGGATGTGACGTCGGTGTGCTTCACGATGGGCGTCTCCGTCCTCACGGGCCTGGTGTTCGGACTGGTGCCGGCGCTCCAGGCGAGTCGCGCGGACTTGAATGCGACGATGCGCGAGGGCTCGCGAGGCTCGGAGAGTGGTCGTTCGGGCCGGCTGCGCTCGGGGCTGGTGGTGGCGCAGGTGGCCTTCGCGCTGGTGCTGCTGGTGGGTGCGGGCCTGTTCGTGAAGAGCCTGCTCGCGTTGCGCGGCGTCGACGCGGGCTTCAAGCCCGAGGGTGTGCTCACCGGTCGGCTCGCGCTGCCTGAGGCGCGCTTCGCGGAGCCCGCCCGCAAGCTGGCCTTCCAGCGCGAGCTGCTGGAGCGCCTGGAGGCCTTGCCGGGCGTGGAGTCCGTGGGGCTCACCAACATGCTGCCCCTGGGTGGCATCTCCACGAGCGGCCTCGAGTTCGAGAGCCGGCCGGAGGTGCAGGGCGAGCTGCTGCCCGCGGTGGATTTCCGGCTGGCGAGCCCGGGATACCTGAGCACGCTGGGGGTGAAGCTGCTTCAGGGCCGCCTGCACCAGGGCATCGGCGAGGTGGGCGCGGTGCCGGAGGTCGTCATCAACAAGCGCTTCGCGGACGTGTACTGGCCCCAGGGCAACGCGCTGGGGCAGCGGCTGTCAATCGAGCCGAGGAAGCAGTGGGCGACGGTGGTGGGCATCGTGGACGACCTGCGCGAGTGGGGGCTGTCCTCGCCCGCGCGGCCCGCGGCCTACTGGTCGCTGCCGACGTCGCCCGCGTCGTACCTGGGCCTCGTGGTCCGGGTGAAGGCGGGGGAGCCGGAGGCGCTGCGCGCGTCCATCGAGGCGGAGCTGCGCGCGGTGGACGCGGACGTGCCGCTGTTCGGCGTGGCGCCGCTGGCGCGACTGGTGGATGAGTCCATCAGCTCCAGCAGCCTGTCCGCCCTGTTGATGGGACTGTTCGCCGGCACGGCGCTGTTGCTGGCGGCGCTGGGCATCGCTGGCGTCGTGGGCTACTCGGTGGCGCGGCGCACGCGGGAGATGGGCATCCGCATGGCGCTGGGCGCGGCCAGCTCCGACGTGTTGGTGATGGTGCTGCGGCAGGGGCTGAAGCTGGCGGGGCTGGGC
>NZ_JABUMQ010000485.1:0-5902 GCF_013336645.1 Myxococcus sp. CA039A
GCCGCGCAAGCCCACCAGCGACTGGAGTCGCGCGCGACGGTGGGCAAGGTGGTGCTGCGAGTGCCCTGAAACCGCGCGTGCCGTCAGGCCTCGGGGGTGGCCTCGGGCCGCAAGCCCGCGGGCGCCCTGGCGGCCGAAGCGGGCACGGGGCCCCTCGCGGCGTCGGAAACTCCAGACGCACAAAAGCGAAAAGCCCCCGTCGCACGAGGCGACGAGGGCTTCTCTCAAAAAGAATCCGGCAGCGACCTACTCTCCCACGCGGTTTCCCGCGGAGTACCATCGGCTCTGGAGGGCTTAACTTCCGTGTTCGGGATGGGAACGGGTGTGACCCCTCCGACATAGCCACCGGAAAAGCATGAAGTGCATACGAAGGGTAAGTTGCAGCATTCTGCGAGTACAAGTCTCGCTGTGCGTCTAGTGTTTCGTCCGGGTGAATGCATAGTGCATTCAGTCTCGGCCTTGGCCCCGAGTCCCTTACTCCCCTTGAGGGGGCATGCAAGAGATAGGGGGAAGTAAGCCTCTCGACCAATTAGTACCAGTTAGCTCAACGCGTTACCGCGCTTACACACCTGGCCTATCAACGTCGTAGTCTTCGACGGGTCTTCAGGGGCTTGCGCCCGGGATACCTGGTCTTGAGGTCGGTTTCCCGCTTAGATGCTTTCAGCGGTTATCCAATCGGCACATGGCTACCCAGCGATGCCTCTGGCGAGACAACTGGTACACCAGCGGTGCCTCCAACCCGGTCCTCTCGTACTAAGGTCAGAGCCTCTCAAGTATCCTACGCCCACAGCAGATAGGGACCAAACTGTCTCACGACGTTTTGAACCCAGCTCGCGTACCGCTTTAATTGGCGAACAGCCAAACCCTTGGGACCTGCTCCAGCCCCAGGATGCGATGAGCCGACATCGAGGTGCCAAACCTCCCCGTCGATGTGAACTCTTGGGGGAGATAAGCCTGTTATCCCCGGAGTACCTTTTATCCGTTGAGCGATGGCCCTTCCATTCAGGACCACCGGATCACTATGACCTGCTTTCGCACCTGCTCGACGTGTCCGTCTCGCAGTCAAGCTCCCTTATGCCATTGCACTCGCCGCCCGGTTTCCAATCGGGCTGAGGGAACCATCGCGCGCCTCCGTTACTCTTTGGGAGGCGACCGCCCCAGTCAAACTACCCACCAGACAGTGTCCCAATCCCGGCTTACGGGACATGGTTAGACACCAGAAATCAACAGGGTGGTATTTCACCGTTGCCTCCACCGAACCTAGCGGCCCGGCTTCAAAGGCTCCCACCTATCCTACACAGTCAATCCCTAGTGTCACTGTCAAGTTATAGTAAAGGTTCACGGGGTCTTTCCGTCTTGCTGCGGGTAAACTGCATCGGCACAGCTATTTCAATTTCGCTGAGTCCCTCTCCGAGACAGCGCGGAAGTCGTTACTCCATTCGTGCAGGTCGGAACTTACCCGACAAGGAATTTCGCTACCTTAGGACCGTTATAGTTACGGCCGCCGTTTACTGGGGCTTCGGATCATCGCTTTGCCTTGCGGCTGACGAATCCCCTTAACCTTCCAGCACCGGGCAGGAGTCAGACCCTATACGTCGGCTTGTCGCCTTCGCAGAGTCCTGTGTTTTTGGTAAACAGTCGCTACCGCCATTTCTCTGCAACCTCTCTCGGCTCCGGCTGTACGCCTTCACCTACCAGAGGCCCACCTTCTTCCGAAGTTACGGTGGAAATTTGCCTAGTTCCTTGGAGGAGAGTTCTCTCAAGCGCCTTAGGATTTTCTCCTCACCCACCTGTGTCGGTTTACGGTACGGACACCCTGCAAGCTCCCTACGGGACTTTTCTTGGAAGCAGAGCATCAGCGACTTACCCCTTACGGGGCGCCATGGGGTCTCGGGGATAGCTGCCGCGCCTTTAATCGTACGCGACACCCCTACGCCTTTGGACTGACACAACCGCCGGTCAGCTCGCCTAGCTTTCTCCGTCCTCCCTTAGTTCAACGCTTACAAGATGGCGCAGGAATATTAACCTGCTTTCCATCATCTACGCCTTTCGGCCTCGACTTAGGTTCCGGCTAACCCTGGGAAGATTAACTTGACCCAGGAAACCTTGGGTTTACGGCGAGGGGGTTTCTCACCCCCTTTATCGCTACTCATTTCGGCATCAGCACTCCCAGCCGCTCCAGCCGCCCTTTCGGTCGACCTTCGCTGCAACTGGGACGCTCCCCTACCGCCACACGTTTTGCGTGTGACCCGAAGCTTCGGTACTAGTCTTGAGCCCCGTTACATTTTCGGCGCGGCCTGTCTTGACCAGTGAGCTATTACGCTTTCTTTAAAGGATGGCTGCTTCTAAGCCAACCTCCTGGTTGTCAATGACCTGCCACATCCTTTCTAGTGTTCACTTAGACTAGATTTGGGGACCTTAGCTGTCGGTCTGGGTTATTCCCCTCTTGCCAATGGACGTTATCACCCACTGACTGCGTCCCGGGCTAACAATTACTGGCATTCGGAGTTTGGTACGGTTTGGTAATCTGGTGAGACCCCTAGCCGTTCCAGTGCTCTACCTCCAGTATTGAATTGCCCGAGCCGATACCTAAATATCTTTCGGGGAGAACCAGCTATCACGGAGTTTGATTGGCCTTTCACCCCTACACACAGCTCATCTCAGAAATTTTCAACTTTCATGAGTTCGGTCCTCCATGCGGTGTTACCCGCACTTCAACCTGGCCATGTGTAGATCACCCCGCTTCGGGTTATAATACACGCAACTAATTCGCCCTTTTAGGACTCGCTTTCGCTCCGGCTCCACCTAACGGCTTAGCCTCGCTACGTATATTAAGTCGCCGAATCATGATGCAAAAGGTACGCCCTCGCACTGGCTTGCGCCGTAGTGCTCGGACTGCTTGTAGACATGCGGTTTCAGGTTCTTTTGACTCCCCTTGCCGGGGTTCTTTTCACCTTTCCCTCGCGGTACTTGTTCACTATCGGTCGCCAAGGAGTATTTAGCCTTACCGGATGGTCCCGGCTGATTCAGACAGGATTGCACGTGTCCCGTCTTACTTGGGTAACCCACTCAGCTCCAACCAGCTTTCGCGTACGCGACTATCACGCCCTTTGGTGTCTCTTTCCAGAGACTTCCGCTAGCCAGTCAAAGTCCTACCGTGGACCCTCTACCCCGCTGCCACTTGCGTGACATCGGTTTGGGCTGTTCCCATTTCGCTCGCCGCTACTTTGGGAATCACTCGTTGTTTTCTCTTCCTCAGGGTACTGAGATGTTTCACTTCCCCTGGTTAGCTCCATCTCACCTATGTATTCAGTGAGAGGTAACACCGCTATTCGCAGTGCTGGGTTTCCCCATTCGGACATCTCCGGATCAACGCTTGGTTGACAGCTCCCCGAAGCTTTTCGCAGCCACCCGCGTCCTTCATCGCCTCTTGGCACCTAGGCATCCACCGCACGCCCTTAGTAGCTTACTTGCCCTAATCTCTTGTCTAACGCCCGCCTCACGGCGGATTGTCGAAACTCGAAACCAAGGCCCAGACCCCTGCTCTTCGCAGCAGGCCCGGAAAAAATCACTCTACGCTTGTAGTTAGCGCCAACCCTCTCACACCTCGCCTTCGCCTCACGGCGTCGGTTTCAGTGGGGAGTTGCGCGCCTTCTGCGAGAACTTGTTACTCAGCAGAAATTGCAACTTACCCTTCGTATGCACTTGTCAAAGAACGCTTCCCTCAATGCGACAGGGAAAACTTGTGTGGAGCTGATCGGAATCGAACCGACGACATCCAGCTTGCAAAGCTGGCGCTCTCCCAACTGAGCTACAGCCCCGTGTGTCCGGGCCAATTTAGCTGGGTGCGTCACCGTTGCCCAGGCTTTCGCCTGCGGAAACAGTGGGCCTAGGTGGACTTGAACCACCGACCTCGCGCTTATCAGGCGCGCGCTCTAGCCAGCTGAGCTATAGGCCCAGGAGCTACCGCGTCGATTCTACAGCGTCCTTCATTCTCAAAGAGCTGGTGCCGCGACTTCTCGCGCACTCAGTCCTTCAAAACCAAACAGCAAGCCCGAAGTAGAGAGAGTCGGATTGGACTCGGAAACGTTGACCTGGTCGACCTGACGCGGCTCGAAAGCCGCTGGCACCACCTGCTGACACCGAAGTGTCTGCCTGGTGCCCGGTCTCCTTAGAAAGGAGGTGATCCAGCCGCAGGTTCCCCTACGGCTACCTTGTTACGACTTCACCCCAGTTACCGACCACTCCTTGGGCACCTCTTGGTGAAGTGACTTCTGGAGCAATCGACTCCCATGGTGTGACGGGCGGTGTGTACAAGGCCCGGGAACGTATTCACCGCAGCGTGCTGATCTGCGATTACTAGCGATTCCGCCTTCATGGAGTCGAGTTGCAGACTCCAATCTGAACTGAGACCGGTTTTATGCGATTAGCTCCCCCTCGCGGGTTGGCAACGCTCTGTACCGGCCATTGTAGCACGTGTGTAGCCCTGGTCATAAAGGCCATGAGGACTTGACGTCATCCCCACCTTCCTCCGGTTTAACACCGGCAGTCCCTCTAGAGATCCACTTGCGTGGCAACTAAAGGCGAGGGTTGCGCTCGTTGCGGGACTTAACCCAACATCTCACGACACGAGCTGACGACAGCCATGCAGCACCTGTCTCTCGGCTCCCTTGCGGGCACCGCCTCATCTCTGAGGCATTCCGAGGATGTCAAGACCAGGTAAGGTTCTGCGCGTTGCGTCGAATTAAACCACATGCTCCACCGCTTGTGCGGGCCCCCGTCAATTCCTTTGAGTTTTAGTCTTGCGACCGTACTTCCCAGGCGGAGAACTTAATGCGTTAGCTACGGCACCGCGGGGGTCAACTCCCACGACACCTAGTTCTCATCGTTTACGGCGTGGACTACCAGGGTATCTAATCCTGTTTGCTCCCCACGCTTTCGCGTCTCAGCGTCAGTTGCCGTCCAGGTGGCCGCCTTCGCCACCGGTGTTCCTCCCCATATCTACGAATTTCACCTCTACTTGGGGAATTCCGCCACCCTCTCCGGCACTCAAGCACGACAGTTTCGGGCGCACTTCCTCAGTTGAGCTGAGGGCTTTCACACCCGACTTGTCACGCCGCCTACACGCGCTTTACGCCCAATAATTCCGAACAACGCTTGCACCCTCTGTATTACCGCGGCTGCTGGCACAGAGTTAGCCGGTGCTTCTTCTCCCGGTACCGTCAAGCCGTTGGATGTTAGCCAACGGGTTTTCTTCCCGGTCGAAAGTGCTTTACAATCCAAAGACCTTCATCACACACGCGGCGTTGCTGCGTCAGGCTTTCGCCCATTGCGCAAAATTCCCCACTGCTGCCTCCCGTAGGAGTCTGGACCGTGTCTCAGTTCCAGTGTGGCTGATCGTCCTCTCAGACCAGCTACCCGTCGTTGCCTTGGTGGGCCATTACCCCGCCAACTAGCTGATGGGCCGCGGACTCATCTGGTTGTGATAGCTTGTATACAGAGGCCACCTTTTCCCTCAGTCTCCGAAGAAACCGTGGGCTTATCCGGTATTAGCCAATCTTTCGACTGGTTATCCCGAGCATCCAGGCAGATTATCCACGTGTTACGCACCCGTGCGCCGCTCTACTAAGGGTTGCCCCTATTCGCGCTCGACTTGCATGTGTTAGGCACGCCGCCAGCGTTCGTTCTGAGCCAGGATCAAACTCTCCAATTTTAATTTGAAGGTTGAACCGGCGTTCACCAAGTGTCCGGCTAAGGAACCTTGGCTCGCTGATTCACTGCAGGCACTGCTGGTATGCGCTTCTCAGCGCTCCCTTGCTGGTGCCTTCTCAAAGATTGACTGCGGTTTCCGCAATCCTTCTCTTCTTCTTGGGCTTGCTATTTGGTTTTCAAAGACCGAGCC
>NZ_JABUMQ010000486.1:0-5875 GCF_013336645.1 Myxococcus sp. CA039A
GGCGTCCGACATGGCCGAGGCCGGGGAAGGGGGGACGGCGGCGGGGACGCCCAGGGCCGGAGCCCCGATGAGCCCCATCACTCCTCCGAGCACGGCCTCCAGGCCACCGCTCTTGAGGATGTAGCCGTCCGCGCCGGACGCCTTCGTCTTGCCGGCCAGCTCCGCTTCCGAGATGTCGGAGTAGAGGACCAGCTTCGCGGTGACTTTCTTCTGACGCCGCAGGTATTCGACGACATCGTCGCCAAACATCTCCGGCATGTTCACGTCCATGAGGATGAGCGCGAACGGTCCCTCGGTGAGCTTCTGGTCGAGGCTCGCCAGGTCCTGGGCCCCGCTCGCCTGGTAGCCGGCGGCGGTGAGGGCCCGAACGGTGAGCTCCACCAGCATCGGGCTGTCATCAATGACCAGTACGCGCGACATCGTCCTCCTCAAAGGATTCAGGGTGCAACCCTACACCTTTGGTTCAGCGCGGACCATCGAAACGGCGAGCGGCCGGCCTCCATGCGACCTCCCCTTGACCGGTTTTCGTCCCCTCCGGATACTCCGACGCCTTGACCACGACCTCGACTCCCCTCCAGCGAGCACTCCGGATGGCTCCGGACCGTGCCGTGGCCGCTCAGGCCCGGCCGGAGCAGGAGTTCTTTTGCTTCCGGGTGGGAGACCTGCGGTTCGGGGTGCCCAGCGAGAACGTCCTCGAGGTGTTCCGCGCCGGGCTGCTCACCCCCCTGCCCAGGACTCCTTCCTTCATCATGGGCGTCACCGGCCATCGCGGTGAGGTCCTCCCCGTCGTCGACCTCTTGCGCTTCCTCTCCAAGGGAGAGGCGCGCATCGGTCCCCGCACCCGCCTGTTCATCGGCGTCACCGGCAGCATCGTCGCCGGGGTCGTCGCGGACACGGTGCTGGGCCTGCGCCGCATCCCGGTCTCCGACATCCTCCCTCCGCCGCTCGGAGGAGACGCCGCCGCGGAGCATCTGCTCGGCGTGGTGCAGGGCAGCACCACCCAGGACGGCATCAACCTGCTCAACTTCCACAAGCTGCTGCAGACGGCCCGGCAGCGCGCGGTGGCTCGATGAACGACGAGTCACTCGTGGAGGAGAAGGTCGAAGAGGTGGACATCCTCTTCTTCGAGATTGGCAGTGGGACTTTCGGCACGGACGCGTCGCAGGTGCTGCGCATCGACCGCTCGTTGCCGGAGGACATCACCCTGCCGGAGTTGGGGCGCCTCTCCCGAGGCCACCGCGCGCTCGTGTTCGACACCCCGGAAGGAGAAGGCCACCTGAAGGTGGACACCGTCCGGGGCGTGCGCCCCATCCCCGTGACGCAGCTTCGCCGCATGCCCCCCACCGCGGGCGCGGCCTCTTATGCCGTCGGTGTGTGCCTGGAAGAAGCCCGCACCGTTTTGCTGATTGACCTGGTGGAGACCGCCAGGACCCAAGATTCTCAAGGAAGGCACTGACCGCAATGTCCCTGGACACCCCCAACGAGAAGCCCGCGTCCAAGGCCCGCTCCGCGCGCAAGGCCCCCGCCAACAAGGCGAGTGCCGCCGCGCCGCCGGCGCCCCTCAAGGCCTTCACCGACACGCTGCTGACGGTGCTGGCCGGCAACCTCCAGGCCCGCGTCCCCAAGGAGCTGGTGGGCGAGGGCGGCGAGGAGATGGCCCACCTGCTCAACCAGGTGCTGGACAACTTCGCCAGCTCCGAGCACCGCAAGCACGTGGCGGCGCAGGAGATCGATCAGGCGCTCGACGCGCTCATCAGCCTGGTGCGCGAAGGCGACCTGTCCCGGTGGAACACCACCACCGAGGACCCCCAGCTCGGGCCCCTGCTGGAGGGCTTCGGCAAGGTCATTGAAACGCTGCGCACCTTCGTGCGGGAGATCAACGAGGCGGCGCTGCGGCTGTCCTCGTCCGCCAACCAGGTGCTGGCGGCGTCCACCCAGCACGAGACGTCCTCCACGGAGCAGGCGGCGGCCATCCACGAGACGACCGCCACCATGGAGGAGCTCAAGCACGCCTCCGCGCAGATCGCCGAGAACGCCGGCAGCGTGGCGCGCGTGGCGGAAGAGACGCTCGGCGCGGCGCGCGCGGGCCGTGGCGCCATCGGTGAGTTCATCCAGGCCATGCAGCAGATCCGCAGCGACGGCGTCGCCGTGGCGGACTCCATCGCGAAGCTGTCCAAGCGCGTGGAGCGCATCGGCACTGTGGTGGAGGTCATCGACGAGATCGCCGACCGCTCCGACCTGCTCGCGCTGAACGCGGCGCTGGAAGGCAGCCGCGCGGGCGAGGCGGGCAAGGGCTTCTCCATCGTCGCGGCGGAGATGCGCCGGCTGGCGGAGAACGTCCTGGACTCCACCAAGGAGATCAAGAACCTCATCACGGAGATCCGCGAGGCCACCGCGGCCGCCGCGGGCGCCGCCGAAGCGTCCAAGTCCGCCACCGAGTCCGGTGAGAAGCTGGGCGCCGTCGCGGCCCAGGCCGTGGAAGGCATCCTCGCCGGCGTGCAGGAGACGAGCGACGCGGCCCGCGTCATCAACCTCGCCACCCAGCAGCAGCGCACGGCCACCGAGCAGGTGGTGGCGTCCATGGCGGAGATTGAAGATGTGACGCGTCAGACGACCCAGGCGTCGAAGCAGGCGACGGGGGCGGCGGCGGAGCTCACTCAGCTGGCCGCACGGCTGGCGGAGCTCATCAAGCGCTTCAAGGCCGACTAGCTCTTTTGGGAAGGGGAGGGTGCGCAGCGCTCACCGCCCATGGATACCGAGGCACTCAAGAAATCCCTCCTGAAGAAGTTCCAGGAGGTCACCGCCGACCGCCTCCAGAAGATCCAACTGGGTGTGTTGGACCTGGAGAAGGAGACCGCGGATCAGGCCGCGGACGACGTCGCGCGCGAGCTGCACACGATGAAGGGAGAGGCCCGCATGCTGGGCCTCGCCGCCATCGGTCAGCTCGCTCACGCGGCGGAGGACGTCCTGCGCGCCGAGCGCGAGGGACGCACGGCCACGGAGATCGCCACGGACGTCATGCTCCGTGCCTGCGATGTCCTGTCCGATCTCATCGAGGACATGTCCGGTGCGAACACCGGCACGTCCGCGAGCGAGGACATCGTGCGTGCGATGGCGGAGGTGTCCGGCCAGGCCGCGCCCGCCATTCATGTCGCGAAGCCCAAGCCGCCTCCGGTGGCGGCGCCCGTTGTCGCCGCGCCGCCCTCCGTGGCGGCTCCCCGGCCGGCGCCCGTGGAAGCTCCGGCCGTGGCGCACCCTCCGGCCCGTGGTGGGGAGGAGGAGGCTCCGAGCGCGGCGAAGTCGGCCATCGCCGACCGCACGATTCGGGTGAACGTGGAGGTGCTGGACTCGCTGGGCCTGCTCGCGGGTGACCTGCTGGTGGAGAGCGCCCGGGGTCGGCTGCGCAGCTCGGAGACGGAGGCGCTGTTCGAGCGCTTCAGCCGCCTGGGGGATCGCTTCCTGCGGCTGGCCGAGCAGGTGGAGATTCCCAACGAAGTGCGCATGGTGTTGGACCGCGTGGAGAGCGACCTCCACATGCTGCGCGACGATGCGTTCCGCTTCGTGCGGCGCAACGACGACGGCATCAACATCCTGCACGGCAACCTGTCGAAGATGGCGGACCACGTGGCGGAGGCCCGCCTGGTGCCGCTGTCCACGGTGTTCGACGCCTTCCCGCGCGCGGTGCGGGACATGGCGCGCACGCAGACGAAGGAAGTGGACCTGCTCATCGAGAACGCCGACATCGGCGTGGACCGGTCCATGCTGGCCGACGTGCGCGACGCGCTGGTGCACCTCCTGCGCAACGCCGTGGACCACGGCCTGGAGTCGCCGGACACGCGCCAGCAGCTCGGCAAGCCGCTCACGGGCCGTGTCCGCATCCGCGTGCGCGTGGATGGCGACATGCTCCACATCGAGGTGGAGGACGACGGGCGCGGCATCGACCCGGAGCGCCTGCGCCAGGTGGCCGTCAACAAGCGCCTCATCAACGCGGTGCAGGCCGCCGCGCTGTCGGAGCGCGAGGCCATCGAGCTCATCTTCCGTCCCGGCTTCTCTACCCGCGAGCAGGTCAGCGAGCTGTCCGGCCGCGGCGTGGGCATGGACGTGGTGAAGCGCAAGGTGGAGACGCTCGGCGGTTCGGTGGGCGTCAACAGCCGCATCGGCCGTGGCACCACCATCACCCTGCGGCTGCCCCAGTCGCTCGCCTTGATGAAGGTGCTGCTGGTGCGCCTGGGCGACGACGTCTACGGCATGCCCGCCGCCGACGTCGAGGCGGTGATGCGCGTCAAGCCGGATGACCGGCTGGAGATCTTCGGCACCCTCGCCGTTCGGCACCGGGGCAAGCCCACGGCGCTCGTGGCGCTGGGGCCGCTGCTCGGCCTCAACGGTGGCAACCGGTTCGACCGGCCCCCCGCCGTCGTCGTGCGCCATGGCGAGGACCACGCGGCCCTCGTGGTGGACGGCTTCGTGGACGAGCGCGAAGTGGCCGTGAAGCCCTGCGGCGGAGAGTTCCTCAAGGGCGCGCCCTTCATCGCCGGCACCGCCGCGCTGGAGGACGGCCGCATCGCCGTGCTGCTGCATGTCCCCGACATCATGACGGAGGTGCGCCGCATGGCGCGGCCCGTCACCCAGGCGCCAGCGGCCAAGCGGCTCCGGGTGCTGCTCGTGGACGACTCTCCCATTGCCCGCGCGACGGAAGGCGCGCTCGTCAAGGCGCTGGGCCACATGGTGGAGGAGGCCCAGGACGGCGAGGAGGCCTACGGGAAGGTGCAGAACAACAGCTACGACCTCATCCTCACCGACGTGCAGATGCCGAAGATGGACGGCTTCTCACTCGCGCGGCGGCTGAAGTCGACGCCCGCCGTGGCGCGCATCCCCGTCATCATCCTGTCGTCACTCGCCTCGCCCGAGGACAAGCGGCGCGGCCTGGACGCGGGCGCGGATGCCTATCTCGTCAAGGGAGAGCTGGGCGTGGAAGTGCTCGCGCAGGCGATTGACCGGCTGACCTGAGGAGCGACGTTTGGGTGGCACGGCCGCGGCGGGGATGGCGTTCAGAGTGCTCATGGTGGGCAAGGGGCTGCGCGCGCTCGCGGCCCGTGGCCTGTTCGACGGCGAGTCGCTCGTCCCGGTGGGGCCCGCCGAAATCGACTTCCCTGGCGCCCTCGTCGCCGTGCAGCGCCACTTCCCGGACGTGCTGCTGGTGGACCTCACCGGCCTGGAGGCCCTGGAGGCCATCGAGCAGGTGATGGCGGGGCGGCCGGTGCCCGTCCTCGCGCTGCATCCGGGCGCGCTGTCCGGCCAGGAGGCGTTCCAGGCCATGGCCCTGGGGGCCCTGGATGTGGTGGAGCGCCCCGCCATCCCCGGCGCGGACTTCTGGGCCCATATCGCGCGCAAGCTGGTGCTGCTGGCCCAGGTGAAGGCCGTGCGCCAGACGCGCTCCTCCGCGAAGCTGCCCAAGGAGGACCTGCCCCCGCCGCCCTTTCCCCTGGTGGCCATCGCCGCGTCCCTGGGCGGTCCAAAGGCCGTTGCACAGGTACTGCGGAAGATTCCACGAGACTTTCCCGCGCCCATCGCCTACTGCCAGCACATCAGCGAGGGTTTCACGGAGGGCCTCGCGCACTGGCTGACGATGGAGACGGCGCTGGGAGTGACAGAGGCGGAGCACGGCATGGTGATGGTGCCGGGGACGGTCTACATCGCACCGTCGGGCAGTCATCTGTTGGTGCGACCCGAGGGCCGGCTGGAGCTGGACTCGGGACCCGCGCTTCGGGGCTTCCGGCCTTCGTGTGACATGCTGCTCACTTCGGCGGCGGAGGCCTTCGGCTCGAGCTGTGTCGGGGTCATCCTGACGGGGATGGGGCGGGACGGAGCGCGGGGG
>NZ_JABUMQ010000487.1:0-5748 GCF_013336645.1 Myxococcus sp. CA039A
CCCTCCCCCCGCTCCCGCGAGGGCGCGCATTCCCCCCATGCCCGCACAGACGCAGCCGCCCCAGGTGGGCCGCTGGCTGTGGACCTGCCGGGCCGGGTTCGAGCCCCACCTCTTCGAGGAGCTGGCCTGGGCGGGCATGGCCCCTCGCCTGCTTGGAGAGGCCCTGGTGGAGAGCGACTCGCAGCCTGGGCTCGTTCCCGCCTTCGCCCGCGCCGCCTGGCGGGTGGTCGCCTCGCTGCCTCCGGGAACACCCGACGTCCAGGCGGACGCGGCGGCCCGGGCCATCGTCTCCCTGCCGGGGACGGCCCCCTGGGTCCTCCAGTCCTTCACGCCCGACAGCCCTCGGGGCAACACGCTGGCGGCCGTGGCGGAGGCGCTGGAGGCGGCGGTGCGCACGCGGCTGCCCTCGGAGCGGCTGCTCGACGACGCGGCGCGGGCGCGGGAGTCCGGCGCCCGGCTGGTGACGCTGTGCGTGGCACCCGACGGCGTGACGGCCGTGGGCGCGGTCTCCGCGCGCGAAGCCCTGTCCCTGGCCCCCGGAGGGCGACGACGCATGCGCCGGGAGGTCGAGTCCCCCTCGCGCGCCGCCATGAAGCTGGAGGAAGCGCTGGACGGCCTGGCCTTCGAGCCAGGGCGCGGCGACGTCTGCGTGGACCTGGGCGCGGCGCCCGGGGGTTGGACGCAGCGGCTGGTGGCCCGGGGCGCGAAGGTGGTGGCGGTGGACCCGGCGAAGCTGATGCCCGAGCTGGCCTCGAATGGCCGGGTGAAGCACATCCAGGAGAGCGCCTTCTCCTATGCCCCCGAGGAGCCCGCCGACTGGCTCTTCTGCGACATGGCGTGGCGTCCGCTGGAGGTGGCCCAGCTGCTCGCCAAGTGGGGGCGCCGGGGCTGGGCAAGCCACCTGGTGGCCAACATCAAGCTGCCCATGAAGGACAAGAACCCGGTCCTCCTGCGCGTGCGCCACACGCTCGTCGAGGAGGGCGGCTGGGAGGGCCTCACCGTCCGGCAGCTCTACCATGACCGGGATGAGGTGACGGTGACGGCCCACCGGCTGCGCTGACGGGAAGCGCCTGCACGGGGCCTCGCGACGCGCTAGAGAAGCGATTCAGATGCCCTATCCGCTCGACGACGCCACCGCCACCGCCCTCATCGCCCTCCACCCCTGGGTGCTGACCCGCAGCCCCCAGGCGCCCGTGCAGGCAGCCGTCGAGGTGCTCCTCCAGGCCGAGCAGGCCCGTCGCGGCCACCCGGACCCGAAGACGGGCGCGCTCCAGGTCCCCGCCCTCACGCAGGGGAGTCTCCTGAAGGAGGAGTACGACCTGTCCACGCATGCGCACCATGACGGCTGGCGCGTGGGCGCCGTCATCGCGGATGTGAAGGAGATGATTTCCCTCAACGCCCGCTTCGGCTTCGCCATTGGCGACGCGATTCTGCGCGCCACCGTGGAGTCGCTCGCCGCGCAGTACCCGGGCGCCAAGGTGATTCGCCTGCACCCGGACGCCTTCGCCGCGCTGCTGGTGCCCACCTCGCAGCTCACCGTGAGCGCGGACCTGGCTGGCCCCACCCACGAGCGCCTCTCACGCGACGTGCGCCGGGTGCTCCCCGAGGGCACGCCCGACACGGACGCCCCGAGCTGGACGGTGAGCCTGCTGGAGGTGACGGTGGACTCGCCCTCGCACTGGCAGGTGCTGGGCCCCCTGCTCTGGGCGGAGCTGGAGCGCGCCCACGTCATGCAGCGCAGCGGACGCGCCGATGGACTCCAGCAGCGACGGCTCCGGCTGGACGCATCCATCCCAGGGCCCGCCACGCTCTCTCGTTGAGGACGGCCAGGGGGGCTTTGCGCGTCCCAGAGGCGAGCCGGAAGGCCCGACGTCCCTGGGGTTCAACACCCGCAACCACCCTCCCGAGCCAGGCCCGGGAGGCACCGCGCACTCCGAGGACTACTCCTCGAGGATGAACTTGCGCGGGTTCTGGGGGATGCCGTTGACGCGGACCTCGTAGTGCAGATGCGGTCCGGTGGAGCGGCCCGTGTTGCCGACCGCGGCGATGAGCGAGCCGCGCTTCACGCGGTCTCCCGCCTTCACCAGCATCTTCGCCAGGTGGCCGTAGCGCGTCTTGATGCCGTAGCCGTGGTCCACGACGATGACGTTGCCGTAGCCGCCCTCCAGGCCCGCGAACACCACCGTGCCGTCCGACGGCGAGAAGACTTCCTTGCCATGGGGCGCGGCGATGTCGAGACCCGCGTGCATGACGCGGTCGGCGGTGTACGGGTCCACTCGCTGGCCAAAGTCGCTCGTCACCCAGCCGCGCGCGGGCCAGACGGACGGCGTGGAGGCGAGCAGCGACTTCTGGTCCTGGAAGTACGCCTGCAGCTCCTGGAGGCTCTGCTCCTGACGGGTGGCCTCCGCGCTCAGCTTGTCCAACCGGCCCATCAGCAGCTTGGGCGTCTCGGTGGTGGTCAGCTGGGTGAACTGGGTGTCCGTCGTCGGCACCTGGGTGCCCGCTTCCGGCTCCGTGGGGCCCATGGCCAGGTTGCGCTGCGGGTCCGACAGCAGCGTCATCGCCCGGAGCTTCTGGTCGAACCGCTCCACCCGGTCCAACGTGGAGCCGATGTGCTCGATTCGCTCCCGCACCGACTTGAGCTGCGAGCGCAGCGTCAGGTTCTCCTCGCGGAGGATGCGGTTCTCGGAGGCGTCCGCCGCCACCTGGAAGTAGTGGATGCTCGCACCCGCGCTCAGTCCCACCACCAGCATCAACCCCATCCCCACCTGCATCAGGAACGAGCGTTGGATGGTGTACCGCTTCACCGGCGCGTCATGGTCCGGGATCACCATCAACGTGAAGGACTTTTTCGCCACGGGACAGCTCCCTGCTTGCGTGGGACATCCGGCGCCAGAAGCTAAGTCGCTCCGTGTCGCCCAACACCTCCCCCCACCGCCACACCCCGCCTGCTTCGTCTCCCGGCGACGTCTGCCAGGGTTGGAAACGTTTGGGCAGCTACCATTCAGTTTCCAAGAGTGTCAAGGTCAACAGTGACCTGACGAGGTGTTTGTCGGCCACGGGGCCGGGTGCCTCAGGGGGCGACCCGCACCACGATGACGGTGATGTTGTCGTCGCCGCCGCGCTCGTTGGCGAAGTCGACGAGACGCTTGGGCACGTCCTCGAAGCTCTGCGCCTGGGCCACGACCTCGTGGATTTCGCGGTCCTCAAGCATGTTGGCCAGGCCGTCCGAACACAGCAGGAACACGTCGCCGGGCTCGGAGACGAGCCCCATCACGTCCACCTGGACTTCCTCTTCGAAGCCCACGGAGCGGGTGATGATGTTCTTGTAGCGGGAGTGCTTGGCCTCCTCCGGCGTAATCATCCCCGCCTTGATCTGCTCGTTGACCAGCGAGTGGTCCTCGGAGATCTGCTGGATGAGGTCGCCCCGGATGAGGTACGCGCGGCTGTCACCTACGTGGGCGAAGAAGGCGTGCTCATCGCGCACCACGAGGGAAATCACCGTGGTGCCCATGCCGGACAGCCGTGGGTCTTCCTGCGCCGCCGTGTAGATGGCGAGACACGCCTTCTCCACGGCCGTGCGCAGGGCCTCCGGTATCGGTGAGTCCTGGAGGTTGGGCACGGACAGGAACGGATTGTCCTTTCCCTCCCGAGCCCGCCGGAGCTCCTTGTCGATGGTCTCGACGGCGATGCGCGACGCGGTACCGCCGCCGGCATGGCCGCCCATTCCATCCGCCACGACGTAGAGCTGCAGCTCATCGTCGATGAGGAAACTGTCCTCGTTGTGGTTGCGCTTCCGCCCGACGTCCGTCAGGCCAGCGGAAACGACTTTGAGGCGGGAGGCCGCGGTCAGCCCTGCGGTGTTGGACACACCAATGATGCTATGTGAGACCCACCGATGGGGCAAGGACACGGATGACCTTGCAGCGCGTCAAGCCAATCTTCGGAGGCGGCCACGGGGTCCTCCCTCGGGTCCGGACTCCCGCCGGGTCCTCGGTGCCCCCAGGGAACGGTGGGCCGAGCGCACCAGGGCCTCCGCCGCCCCCAGCGCCTCCCGCGTGACCTCCACGCCGGACATCATCCGGGCCAGCTCCCGCGTGCGGTCCGCGCCCGCCGCCAGAACAGTCACCTGGGAGACGGTTCGCTCCGCCTTCACCGCCTTGCGGATGAGCAGATGGGCGTCCGCGTAGGCCGCCACCTGGGGCAGATGGGTGATGCAGAGCACCTGACGGTGACCGCTCACCTCCTTGATCATCCGCCCCACCACGTCCGCAATCGCGCCGCTGACGCCCGCGTCGGCCTCGTCCAGCACGTAGCAGCCACACGCGTCGCTGCCCGCCAGGGCCCGCTTCAGGGCCAACAGCAACCGGCTCGCCTCACCACCCGAGGCCACCTTCGCCAGGGGCCGCGCCGGCTCACCGGGGTTCGCGCTGAAGAAGAACTCCACCTCGTCCGCGCCATCCGGACGCAGCGTTTCCCCGGGCGTCACGCGCACCTCGAAGGCCGCCTTGCCCATGGCCAGGTGCCCCAGGCCCTCGCGCACCTGCGCGGAGAACTCCACCGCGCTCGTCGTCCGGGCCTTCGACAGCACCCGGGCCGCCTTGCGCGTGCGCTCCTCCACCTTGCGCCGCTCCGTGGCCAGCTCCTCGAGCACTTCCTGGCGGTTCTCCAGCGTGCCCAGCTCCGCCTCGATTTCGCCGCGCTTCTTCAGCACGCCGTCCAGCGTGGCGCCGTGCTTGCGGCACAGCCGCTTGAGGCCATCCAGCCGCTCGTCCACGTCCGCCAGCCGCGTCGGGTCCGACTCCAGCCCCTCCACGTACCGGTTGAGCCGCCGCTGCGCCTCCTCCAGCTCCGACAGGGCCGTGCTCAGCGACTGCGCCACCGGCGACAGCGTCGCGTCGAACTTCACCGCGTCGTGCACCAGCCCCAGGGCGCGGCCCACCGTCTCCAGCGCCGAGGCCTCTTCCCCCGCCACGAGGAGCTCCGCTTCCGCCCCGAGGCGCTTGAGCTTCTCCGCGCTCGACAGGCGCTTGCGCTCGACGTCCAGCTTCACGTCCTCGCCCGACTCCGGGTCGATGCGCGCAATTTCGTCGAGCTGGAAGCGCAGGAACTCCGCGCGCTCCCGCACCTTCGCCTCGTCCCCACCCAGGGCCTCCATGCGCGCGTCCACCTCCCGCAGCGCGGAGTACTCCCCGAAGTAGGACGCCAGCGCCGCCTCCACCTCCCCGTACCTGTCGAGGAGCACCCGGTGCAGGCCCGAGTCGAAGAGGCTGACGTGCTCGTGCTGCCCCGCGAGGTCCACCGCCCCCCGCGTCAGCTTGGCCAGCACCCCCACCGTGACGAGGGCGCCGTTGACGTAGACCTTGCCCCTTCCGGTGCGCCCCAACACGCGACGCACCAGCACCTCCTCGCCCAAGTCTGGAAGGCCCAGCTCCTCCAGGCGCGCGCCCAGCACCGGCGTGCGTGCGAAGACGCCCTCCACGGACGCCTCCTCGCAGCCGGCGCGGATGACATCCGCGTCCGCCCTGCCTCCCAGCAGCAAGCCCAATGAATCCACGAGGATGGACTTGCCCGCACCTGTCTCACCCGTGAGGACGGTGAGGCCGGCTCCGAACGCCACCTCCACCTCCTCGATCACCGCCACGTTCGAAATCCGCAGACCCAGCAGCACGCGCGCCCTCCAATGTCCGTACGACGGCCCTGGCACTGAACACCCTAGCAGGTCCCACTGACACTGCACAGGCGTTC
>NZ_JABUMQ010000488.1:0-5730 GCF_013336645.1 Myxococcus sp. CA039A
CCACTCCGCCCCCCGGCCCCCCTGCGACACAGAGCTCACGGCCGTGGTGGGTTGCTCCCGACCGTGTGGCGAGCCTGGGCACTGCAGCGGGTGTGCCGCCATACCCGCTCCCTGGGTTGTCCGGCGCCCACCGACGGACGGAGTGACTTGTAGCGCTACAAATCCCGGTCGCCTGTAGCGCGGAGGGTTACAGCCAGGCCCGGTCCGCGCGTCGATGACCGTCATCGATGGGCTCGATTGGGCTCATCCGTCCCCCGTCGCTAGGTACGTGATGCCGCCACCCCGCACCGCGAGGAGGGCGAGATCGCATCCCCGCACCCGGGGATGCCCAGCAAAGGAGAGCACCATGTTCAAGAAACTCATCCAGGTCCTTGCCCTCGCGAGCGCGGGGTGGAGCGCGGCAGTGGTCGCCGCGCCGCCCCAGGGCACTCCCGTCGCGCGGGGGCTGTCGAGCCGCGAGGCCATCCAGGACTGGAAGAAGCAGCACGGCAACTGGGGGCGCTGGGGCCAGGAGGATCAGCTCGGCACCGCGAACCTCATCACTCCAGCCAAGCGCAAGGAGGCCGCGAAGCTCGTTCGCGACGGTGTGTCCGTCTCGCTGGCGCACACCCTGGAGACCCGGCAGGCCGCGGACGTCCCCTCACCGCTGGAGCGCCAGATGCTCTTCCACGGCGAGGCCCCCGAGTCCACGTACAGCGCGGACCACCTGGGCATCGGTTTCCATGGTTGGTCCCACACGCACCTCGACGCGCTCTGCCACGTCTTCGACGAGGGCCGGACGTACAACGGCTACCCGCAGTCGAAGGTCGATTCGAAGGGCTGCTCGGTGCTCTCGGTGAACGAGGTGCGCGACGGGCTGCTCACGCGCGGAGTCCTCATCGACATGGCCGCGTTCAAGGGCGTGCCGTACCTGGAGCCCGGGACGCCCATCCACGCGGCGGACCTGGAGGCGTGGGAGCGCAAGACGAAGGTGAAGGTGTCGAGCGGTGACGCCATCATCGTCCGCACGGGGCGCTGGGCCCGCCGCGCGGCGGTCGGGCCTTGGGACGTGTCCTCGAAGTCACCGGGACTTCATGCGTCCAGCGTGGAATGGCTCGCGGCGCGCGGGGTCTCCATCGTCGCGACGGATGTCGGACTGGACGTGCTGCCCTCCGGGGTGGAGGGCGTCGTGATGCCCGTGCACGTGCTGCTCATCAACACGCTGGGCGTCCACGTCATCGACAACGCGGACCCGGAGGCCCTGGCGAAGGCGGCGGCGGCTCGCGGACGCTACGACTTCCTCCTCAGCGTCGCGCCCCTGGCCATCGAGGGCGGGACGGGCTCGCCCGTCAATCCCATCGCGACCTTCTGACGGGAGCGCTTCGGGGGCGGGGGCGTCCGCGCCGCCACCCGGGTGGCGGTGTTGTCCTCGCCGCTCGACGTGGCGGCGAGGAACATCGCCTCGCGCAGCCAGCGGTGGCCCGGGTCGGAGTCGCGCGAGGCATGCCAGCGCATCACGATGCTGTCCGCGGTCAATGCCAGGGGTGGCGGGCTCACGCTCAGGCCAAAGGCCTTCGCGCTCGCCAGCGCCGAGCGCCGGGGCAGCAGGCCGAGCAGCCGCGCACCGCGCAGGAGGTGGGGCACGCTGAGCGCGTGGGTCGTCTGAACGGCCACGCGGCGGCGCAGGCGGAGCTTGGCGAGCGCGTCATCCACCGCGTCGCTGGAGTCCGCCCGTCGCGACACGCGGACATGCGGAATGGCGAGGAAGTCTTCCATGGACAGCTGCGTGTCCACGCGCACGACGCTCGGGTCGAACACGACCAGATAGCCCCCGGCGCAGAACAGCCGCAGCTTGTGATGGGGGGCCTGCTCCATGGGTGGACCCACGAGCAGGTCCAACGAGCCGTCATCCAGCATCGCCAGCCCCCGCGCTTCCTGGAGCGGAGAGAGGGAGAGGGTGACGCCCGGGGCCTGCTCCGCGACGAGCGCGAGGAACGGCGGCACCAGCGAGGACTCGAGTCCGTCGGACAGGCTCACGCGGAAGTGGCGCTCCTGCGTGGCGGGGTCGAAGGGGCGCTGGGTGAGCACGGCCTGGAGGCACGCGAGCGCATTGCGCACGGGCTCCGCGAGCGCCTGCGCATGGGGCGTGGGGACGACGCCCGTGGGCGCGCGGGTGAAGAGCTCGTCGCCGAGCAGCTCGCGCAGACGGGCCAGGTGGTGGCTCATCGCGGGCTGGCCCAGTCCGACGCGGTGGGCGGCCCGGGTGACGTGGCGCTCGCGCATGAGGGCGTCGAACGCCACCAGGAGATTCAGGTCCAGTCGGGAGAGATGCGCGTGGTCGATGGGCTGCATGGCTTCGCGTCTCCTTGCCAGCCGCAGGGATAACGCAAAGCCGGCGCGGATGCCCGGGAGACGTGGCGCTAGAACGCCAGGTTGAGCTGCAGGGTGATGAGCTGGGAGGTGCCCGCGTCCTTGGGGATGACGACGGAGGCGGCTTCCGCTCCGGCGGCGGCCTCCTGGTGGGCCAGCTGGTAGCGCAGCTTGAAGGCGAGGTGGGGGGCGTTGACGAACCAGCCCAGCTGCGCTTCCGCGATGTAGAGCAGGTCGTCGTCCAGATCGAAGCTCGGGTTGAGGAAGCTCAGCCGCACGGCCGCGTCGAGCACCTTCTTGTAGAAGACATAGTCGGCCTGAACCCATGCGCCAAAGCTGGAGAAGTTTTGCGAAGCGTCCTGCGGGTCCGTCCGGCTGTAGTACAACTCGCCGAAGAAGCTGAACCTGCGCGCCTGGATGAAGAGGTCCACGCCGCCGGTGATGAAGCGCCGGTCGCCTTCACGGAGGATCTGGAAGACACCGGACTCCGGGTTGAAGTTCTCCTTCACCTGCGTCACCTCGCCGCCCGCGCCCTGCAGGGTGAAGGACACGTTGAGCGGAGGTGGCTCCTTGTCTCCCGACATGATGTACGGCAGCTCGCCGTAGCCCGGCTTGCCCATGGGCGAGAACGTCGCGCGTGCGTTGAACTGGTACTTGCCGGGCTCGGAGCGGATGGAGCGCAGCGGCGAGCCGCCGTAGATGCCCACGTAGTACTCCAGGTGCTCCATCGTCCCGAAGATGGTCACGCCCTTGTCGCGGCCCGTCCAGTAGTAGTTGGCGATGGTGGAGAACTCGGGGAAGAGGATCTGCTGCGGTCCCCAGGACTCGTGCCGGCTGAGGGGCGTGTACTGCTGCCCCGCGCGGATGCCCACCTCGTCGATGGGCTGGATCTCCACCAGCGAGTCGAGCAGGTAGATGGGCGGGTCCGCCAGCTCCAGCGACGTCCAGAAGCGAATCCACGGCCGGTAGATGTTGCCGCGAAGGATGGGACGGAGGAACGAGAAGGCCGTGCGTGACTCCGCCTTGCCATCCAGGAAGACGGGCTCGAGCTTGTAGCCCGCCTGCAGGCCGATGCCGAGCAGGTAGTTCCCATCCTCCGACTGGATGTGGAAGCCGTTCTTCTCGTCGTAGCCCCCGGTGAGCGAGGGCTTCTTGTCGTCGTCCTTCTCTTCATCCTCCGCGTGGCCCACGGCCGGTACGAGGAGTCCAGTGCCCATCGCGACGACGGCCGTCGCCACTCGCATCCAACGCATACCCTGTTCCCCCGAATGAGCGCTGCCCGCGCCTGTGCTCTCACGCGAACCCGAGCGGCACTCTGAGCACGCGACGGGGGGAAGGAAGCGTCACGGCGCGCGCGCTATCGCGGAGCGAACGACCGGGCCGCTTCCGCGATGGCTGACGGACAGCGGCCTCGTTCTCGAGGGTGGGGACTCGTGAACAGGCATCGGGAGGCGACGCGTGAAGCGGGCGCTGAAGTCCCGCCGCGGAACGAGGGGGGCATGTTCACTGAGGCGTGCCCGCCCCGGACGCGAAGGGCCCCTCCCATCCGGCGGGAGAGGCCCTTGCGTGTGGACCTGGGAGCGTGGCTACGGCGAGGGACGCGTCTTCTTGGGCTCGTCGCGCCCGGCACCGCCGGTGCCCTGCTGGCTGGCCGCTCCGGGCGTGGCGGCGTAGAGATTGTCCCCCAGCGAGTTGACGACCTGGCTGATGGCCCGCTGCGAGCGCACGCTGTTGCCCGCCTTGTCGAGCGGCGGCGAGAAGGCGGCGATGGCATAGCGACCGGGAACGACGGCGACGATGCCCCCGCCCACGCCGCTCTTGGCGGGGACGCCCGCCTGATAGAGCCACTCGCCGGTGCTCTCATACAGGCCGTTGGTCGCCATCAGCGCCAGCGTGCGGCGCGCCGTGTCCGGGCTGACGACCTTCTTGCCAGTGACGGGATTGGTGCCACCGTTGGCCAGCGTGGCGCCCATGGTGGCGAGCTGCGTGGCCGTGACGTTGACGGAGCACTGCCGCGTGTAGAGGTCGAGTGCCTGCTCCCGGGGGGAGCCAAGCACCTTGTATGAGTCCAGCAGCGCGGAGATGGACTGGTTGCGGGTGTTGGTCTCCGTCTCCGACTTGTAGACCTCCTGGTTCACCGGGAGGTCCGCGCCCGCGAAGTCGTTGAAGTTGTCGCTGAGCTTCTTCCAGCGGGCTTCGGGCGTTGCCGCCGGAATCATGCTCACGGAGGTGATGGCGCCCGCGTTGACCAGCGGATTGCCGGCGCGGTGGTCCTCGTTCATCTCGATGGCGACGATGGAGTTGAAGGGCTGCCCCGTGGCATCCACGCCAATCTTGTCCTCGACCTTCTTGGCGCCCACCTCGTCCATCAGCCGCGCCAGGGTGAAGGGTTTGGAGAGGGATTCGATGGGGAAGGGCGAGGTGGCATCGCCCACCGTGTAGACCTTGCCCTCCACGGTGACGAGCGCGAGGCCGAAGAGGTTGGGGTTCACCGTGGCGAGGTACGGGATGTAGTCCGCGTTCTTGCCTTCCTTGGTGCCGCGGAACTGCTGGTGGGCTTTCTGGAGCGCCTGCTGAATCTCCGTCTCCGTGGGCATCGCCTCGTCGCCCTGGGAGGGGCGTGCGGCTGTGGAGGCGGTGTCCGACGGCTTCGTGGCCGCCTTGGGACTCTCGGCGAGCGCGATGCCTGGCCCCGCGAGGGCCATGAGGCACATGCAGAACAACCAGCTACTTCGACAACGGAGTGCGAGCTTCATGTCATCTCCTTCCAAGGACAAGGGCGCTTACGAGCGGACACATGACGCCCGGCTTTGGTGGTTGAGGAGTGAGGCCTCGGGGGACGCGCGGCAACTTCGAGAGCACCCGAGCAGGAGAGCCCCCGCGCCCATGCGTCCACGCGTGAGGCCAACGCCCCTCCCCGCCGTCCGGGCTTTGCCGTGGACGTGTGACGGCTACCTTGTCCGACGTCGTGCCGCACGGCGCTCCGCCGGTGCCCGTCGACAAAAAGGAAGGAGCGCCATGGCGGAGCCCATGACCTCGCTGGAGTCCGGAGTCCAATCCCACCTGCTGTCCGCGGTCTTGAATCCCGAGCAGGTCCGACTGGACGTATGGAACCGCTTGCGGGAGGAGATGTCCCGGCTGGAGGCGCGGTATTCGGAGGGACAGGTGTCCTCCGACGAGCGCGTGGCGCAACTGCTGTCGCTCTTCGCGGAGGTCCACCCCATCGAGCGGCTCTTCGTGTTTCCGGGCGAGGCGCGCCTGCTGCGCCTGGCGGAGATGGCGCGCCGACATGACGTGGAGGAGCTGGCCGAAGAAGTTCGGCGGCTGGTGGGGTTGTTGAGCCGTCACAGGGACCGCGCCTGCCTGGTGTCGGAAGTGGAT
>NZ_JABUMQ010000489.1:0-5714 GCF_013336645.1 Myxococcus sp. CA039A
AAGAATCAACTTCGTCGGCTCCGTGTCCGTGACGAGCGCAGGGACGACATCCACTTCGGCTTCCTCGTCCTCGGCTGCTGCGTCATGCTCTTCCGAAGCCTCTATCCTCACATTTGATAGAGGCTCTTACTCCAGGAGACGGGGGAGAAGAAGAAGCTGTTATGGTCGATTGGTTCGCGGACTCGATCTGAATCGATGTTGAGGTGGGATAATCTGTCTTGATATTCGATATGCATTTCGTAGTTCCGAAGTTCCTTGAGAATTGCTAGTGTTTTGTTTGTTCGAATTCCTTGGGGTTCTGGTGCGCTCTGCCACGCGCTCAATAGACCGAGATCTTCAAGATCGTACTCAATCACTTCCGGAATGCTTGCGACGGCAGATAGCGAGGCCCAGCTCGTCCATTTGCGTGCCTCGATGCTGCCAATTAAGAAAGGTGGGTATTTGATGTCGAAAAAGACACTCGCCGCTCGGAACCGGTCGAGGGTTCGAGGTAGTCCTTTTACCTTTTCGGGCCATGTTGGCGGTGGTTTATTTTTCACGCAGCGTCTCCTGTGTGGAACTGTTGTGAAGCGGGTGGTGAACGCTATTGGAAGAACGGAAGAAGTCGCAAGGGGAGGTGGAGTTGCCCCCGGTCAAGTCGGGCATGGCCAGTGGGGTAAATTCGCGAGCCGGAACTCGCGCGGGGATCGCATCTTCAGGGCTTTGTGTTGGTGCACGGCGTTGTAGTCGTTGAACCAGCGCGGCAGCTGCTCAAGGACCACCTCGGCGCTGTTGAGGCGAGCCAGGTACACGTAGTCGCGCTTGAAGCTCTTCACGAGGGACTCGGCCATGCCGTTGCTCTCGGGCGAGCAGGCCGGCGTGGTGCGGATGCGCAGCCCTAGGCTGGCCCTGAATTCGCGCGTCTGGAGGGCCGTGTAGGCCAGCCTCTTGTCGGTGAGCCACTCAACCGGGTGCGGTGCCTGGCGGCAACCCGCGCCGAACCGGGCCTCGAGCGTCTCGGCCAGCAAATCGCGCACCAACTCGCCGGTGAGGCCCCGGTAGTGGCTGCAAAGCCATGGCCTCGCGGTCGCGGCAGTCCAGCGAGAAGGCCAGATGGACGCGCTCCCCGTTCCAGCAGCGAATCTCGAAGGCGTCCGAGCACCAGCGCAGGTTGCTCTTGAGGGTGGCCACCGTGCCCTCATGGGCACGTGTGGGCTTGCCGCTGTTGCGGGCCAGCAACAGCCCCGCGGCCTTCATCACCCGGTACACCCGCTTGGCGTTCACCCGAGGTTGCCCCTCGGAGACGAGCTGCCGGTTCACCAGAGCCGTGACGTGGCGGTAGCCGTAGCTGGCACGCTCGTCGGTGACGGCGCGAATCCTCGCCAGCAGAGCTTCGTCGGTGCGCTTGAAGTAGGATCCACGCGGCTTCTTGGGGGCCTCCGCGCCCGTCGACTCCGCCCGGAGCATGAGGTTGCTCCGGGAGATGTCCAGGGCCTCGGCCACCGCCTTCACCGGGTACCGCCCTTGGGCGGCAAGCCGGGCAGCGACGTCCGTTTTTTGAGGCGCGCCAGCTCCAACGCCTCCTTCAGAATCTCGTTTTCGAGCGTCTTCTTGCCCAGCAGGCGCTCCAACACTCGCACCTGGGCCTGCAGCGGCTTCACCTCGGACTCCGGCACTACCGCCGCGTCTGCACCCAGGCTGGACATCGGCCCTTTCTCCACCAGTCGCCACCAGTGGAACAACATGCTCGCCGACAGTCCATAGCGACGGGCTACCGAGGAGACGCCCTGCCCAGCCATCTCCGCTTCGGCCAGGAACCGGCGTTTCTCCTCGGCGCTGAACCGCCGACGGCGACCGGGGCGGACCGGCGGGATGACTTCTACTTCGAGTGTCTTCGTATCCATTCCAGGCTAGTCCTATGCGTTAGCGACCTGTCCGTTCGAAATGGGGGCTACACCACTGTGGCTGAAATACTGCGCTATGATGCAGGCCTACACGGACAAGACTCAGAAGCTTCTAACCAAGGGATGGACGGGGCCATACGGCAGCTACCGAACCTGAACGTTCATCGACTAACGTCGGCGCTCCGCGCATCACCGCCGCCGCTCCGGACTTGCCTCGATCAACCTACAAACGCCACCACATGTCCATCATACGCGATAACCATTACGTCCCGATCTGGTACCAGCGCGGCTTTCTCGAGACGGGTTGCACCCAGCTTGCGTATCGTGACCTTCGGCCGAAAGCCCATCAGATGCCAGATGGGAGTCTTAGGCCCGGCCGTTCCCGCTTCAAATCCTCGCTCAAGCAATGCTTTGTCCAGCGCGACTTATACACGACGGCGTTCGGCGACTTGCTGAACGACGAAATTGAACGGCGGCTTTTCGGCCAGATAGACACAGACGGCGCCCCGGCGATTAAGTCGCTCGTCGGGGAGGATCCGAGTGCTTGGCACAAGCACTTCGGGATGATATTCCGTTTCATCGACATCCAGAAGCTTCGGACGCCCAAGGGGCTCGACTGGCTGAAGATGAGCTACACCCGCCTCTCCCAGAACGAGTTGATGATGGAGATGCAGAGCATCCAGGCGATGCACTGCACGATCTGGACGGAGGGTGTGCGCGAGATCGTGTCGGCTGCGGATTCGGAGGTGAAGTTCATCATCAGCGACCACCCCGTTACCATCTACAACCACGGTGTGCCGCCGGAGGCCGACGGCTGCTGCTACCCGCGCGATCCATCGATTGCGCTCAAGGGCTCGCAGACCATCTACCCCCTCGATCGCGACCATTGCCTGATCCTCACCAACTTCGAATACGCGGAGGACAAGGACGCCGCGCCGCTTGAGAAGCGCACGTTCGCGCGGAACTTCCGCACCTCGCTCACGAGGACGGACACGTTCGCACGGACGCGCCGGCTTAGCGCGGATGATGTCCGCCGAATCAACCGCGTCATCAAGGCGCGTGCGCGCCGCTACGTCGCCGCCGGTCGCGAGGAGTGGCTGGACCCCGAGGTGGGCGACGTGACGCCATGGGATTCACTGAGGGACGTGCTCCGCCCCCCCAAAGAAGCCCTCTATCGCTTCGGCGGCGAACTCTTTGCCGGCTTCGAGGATGGGCGCGTCTACTACCAGGACGCGTTCGGCCGGACCGAGAAGGCGTCTGACTTCCTCAAGAAGCCTCCGCCGAAGGTCGCTTTGACCTCCCATGATGACTGCGGCTGCGGTTCAGGCATGTCATTCGGCACCTGCTGCCAGCCATTGCCGCAGCAGCTCCGGCCTACCTGGACTGAGATCGGGATTCGCGAGCGAAACCTCATTCTTTGTCGGGGCATTGAGGAGATACTTGGACTCGACAAGGGGCTAGACTGGCTGGGGGTTAGGCGCGCCCTGTCGGACGAACAGATCCGCGAGGTTCACAGCGTCTACCGGGCGCTGTGGCCGATCGAGACCGACATCCTGCAGCTCCTGCCGAAGCCCGACGGCCGACCCCGCGCGGTCTACACCGGGTTGCTGCATCCCATGGCTATCATGGAGTTTGCCCTTGGTTCGGCGCTCTACTTCGGTGAGCTCATTATCCAGAACCCGTTCCTCCACGCGGCGAACATGCGCCCAGAGTCCAGCCCGATCGAAAATCCCCGCAGCTATCATCAGGACTTCATCAAGACCGTGTTCCTGTTCCTGACGCTGATGCCTTTGGTTGAGGTGGGCTACGTCAATCTGATTCCCAATCCGACGGTGTTCGACATCCACCTGCAACAGCAGATGATGCTGATGGCGACGGCGCGGTCGGCCGGCATGCGGATTGCTCCGGTCGATGACAAACGCGCGAGGCGAGTGCTGGAACTGGACTCTCTCCGCAACATAATGTTGATACCGAAGGAAGGCCTCCGCGCGCAGCTGCGTGAGGTGTCGCCAGATCTGGACGCCCATGGCCTCGACGAAGCCATCGCCGACATCCGGCGGCGTCAGGAGCTCGCCCCCCTATCGGCGGTGCAGGAGGGATTGATGGAGGGGGGGGAAATGGGCGGTCAGCACAGCAGTACCAAGACGAGGCCAAACTTTGAGATGGCCCTCTACCTCGCCCAGGCCACGGGCGCCTCGATCATCACCGACTCGCCGCGTCGCTGGAAGGAGATCCAACTGGCCGTACAGCGCCAGGGTGGCCGCCAGTCCTCTGCGGTCGCTGACTTCGCCCGCGCTCTTGCTACGACGCCGCTTGGGTTCGTTAATGGGATCGGCGACTTCATGCGCGTCTCAAAGACGGGCGCATACGAAGGTTACGGACCTCTATTCCAAGACGTGTTCAACTATCTCTCCGAACTGGGCCATCGGGGCGCGAAGCCCGACTGGGATGCTCAGCTCGCTGGACGGCTGGAACGCCTCAATCGCGAGGCGCAGAGCCAGCTGAGGCAGACCGTCCCCTCCTTCACTCTGGGCATGGTGCGCGGTATATTCCCCACCCACGGCATCCAGGACAACAACGTCAACCGGCTGCTACTGATGTCCAGCTCCGAGCACCACCTGCACAGCGTGCCGATGGCATTCTTCATCGAGCCGGCGCCCGCCCAGAAGGCGTAGACGAGGCTGCGCAGCCCGAGGTCGTTCGGCATTTGAACGGACATGTCGAGAGGACCGGATAGGCATTGCTCATGGTAAGCGACTCAGTAGTCCGCCGATACACCGTCCTGCCGGTGCTCATCGACATGCTCGTCCGCGAGCAGAGCACCATCCGCGGCTTCGGCCACTAGGTGGACGCCAACGACCACAGCGCTCTAGCTCTACCAGCAGATACTGCCCTACGGCTTCGGCGGCGCGATGTGGCTCACGATGGCACCCGAGACCTGTCACCACCGGCAGATCTTCGCCCAAGGCAAGTTGGGTGTGTGCGTCGCCTTTGACCGGCGCGAGCTTGAGGCGCAACTCGCGAACCGCAACCACTTCATCGCCCGGCCGGTCGACTACGTCGAGCTCGAGGAGATCAGCACTGTCGACGCCAGCGACATCCACAGCCTGCCGTTTATCAAGCGCTTCGGCTTCCGTGATGAGCTCGAATACCGTCTACTCGGCTTTGCCGTCGAGCAGCAGCCGACCATGTCGATCCCGCTGCCCCCGGAACTCGTCCAGCGGGACAGCTTCAGTTCGTTCACGCATCCCAACATCGTGGCGAGCCTGAAGATCGCGCTCCGCACGCTTCCGCTTTGGCGGGATCTGAACGTCACCCGCTCCTTCCTCGGCGAACGAGACCTAAGCGGAAAACAGAGAGACATGTTCTTCTGGAAAATATAGAGCGGAGAAGCAGGGACTTTCGGAGGATTGTGTTAACCGCTGCCCCAATGGTTAACAGCACCTGTTAACCGCTCTCGGCTGCTCTCTCCCCAGATCGGACGAAAGAGAGCCCCAGAAAGCCCAATCCGCGGCCGAATGGATGGGCAATCGCGTTCTGAGCCGCAGAGCGTAGAGCGTGTTCTCTGAATCGTCGTAGGGTGAAAACCCTTGTAATTCAGGGGCTTAAGCACGAGTGCCTACCGCAATCCATCGCGCGACTCGTGTTAACCGAAACGGCCCTGCCAGTTTGCAGAGCCTTTCAATCAGCTCCCCAGGAGGGACTCGAACCCTCAACTTCGCGGTTAACAGCCGCGCGCTCTGCCATTGAGCTACCGGGGAATGTGCTGCGTGAAGAGAGAACCGGAGGCAGGAATTGCACCTGCACCTGCGGAGTCAGAATCCGCCATCC
>NZ_JABUMQ010000048.1:0-43031 GCF_013336645.1 Myxococcus sp. CA039A
GGCGGGGTGGGGTCGCGGTTCAGCTCGTGGTCCATGGTGTAGAACTCGCGCTCCACCACGTTGCGGACCTCGTCCGTCTGGCGACGGAACTCCCGCATGAACTTGCCGATGGCACGCGCCAGCTCGGGCAGCCGCTGCGGCCCGAGGATGAGCAGCGCGGCCACCGCGATGAGCACCATTTCGCCTGCGCCGATGTTGAACATGTCCTGACGGGCTCCCCGAAGCAGCCCGGTTTATCGCGCCCCGGGCCCCCTGGCGCAACCGCTCGACGCTTCCGGACGTCCGCCCGTCACCGTGGGCGGGGGGCAACCGGGCCCACCACCGGGCCCACACACTACTGGTGTGGGTGTGCCTGGGGCGACAAGGGGACGGCCAGGCCCTGCTCGGCAGGCACCGCCAGCGCCCGGGCCTGCTCCTTCGAGCGGACCTGACGCTCCACCACCCACAACACCGGCGGCAGCAAGAGCGACATGCCCATGGACACCCCGGCCACGAGCCCCATTCCGCCCAGCGTGCCGTCCGGCAGGTCCGTCAGGAGCTGCGCGCTGAGAAAGGCGCCCAGGGCCGCGGCCATGTGCTGGACGGCGGACTGCAACGACATGAAGCGCGCGCGCACCGGGTTGTCCGGCACGCGCGAGGTGAGCGTGTTGTAGGACACGTTGCGCACGCCCATCGCCGTCATGAAGAGCACGAAGAGCAGCGGAATCGGCAGCCACTGGGGGTAGCGCACGAAGCCCACGTAGGTGGCGACCAGCACCAGCAGCGAGCCGGCCGTGCCGACCTTGAAGGCCCCGAGCCTGTCCACCAGCGGCCCCGCCAGTCGCAGGGTGATGAAGCTCACGATGCCGCCGACGAAGTACGGCAGCCACAGCAGGTCGCGCGGGTAGCCCAGGTTCTGCTGGAGGTAGGCGGAGATGTTGGGGATGAGGACGAAGCCCGCCATCATCACCACCGCCGTCATGAGGTAGGACAGCTGCACCTCGCGGCGACCGAGCAGCTCCAGCACGCCCACCGTCTGCACCGGCCCGCGACCGTTCACCAGGTGTCCTCGCACCGGTGGCAGGAAGAAGATGGCGCCCAGCGCCACCAGCAGGCCCAGGCCCGCCACCACGAAGAAGGGCAGACGCCAGCCTCCGTGCTCGGCCAGCTTCAGCGCCATGGGCACCCCCGCCACCGAGGCGATGGAGAAGGCCCCCATCACCGCGCCCAGCGCCCTGCCCCGCCGCTCCACCGGAATCAGGTCCGCGATGATGGACAGGGACAGCGACGTGGCGGGCCCACCGAAGATGCCAGCGACGACGCGCGCCATGAGCAGCGTGGACATGCCCGTGGCCAGTCCTCCGGCCGCCGTGGCGAGGACCAGGCCCAGCATGGACACCGCCAGCGCCTTGCGCCGGTCGAACCTGTCCAGGAAGTAGCCGCCCGCGAGCCCCGCCACGCTGGCCGCCGCCGTGTACGCGCCGCCGATGGTGCCGATGTGAGAGGAGGCGATGCCCAGCCCCTTCGCGAAGTCGGGGCCCAGCGGCATCACCATCACGAAGTCCAGGATGTTGACGAACTGGACCGCGCCAATCAGGAAGACCACCCAGCGCTCGGAAACCTGTCGCTCTGTCGGCATGCCGACCCAGTCCTAAGCCATTCGCGGGCGCAGCGCACGACTCCTACACGCGGAAGCGACGCACCTCGCCCCGGAGGATCTCCGCCTGCCGCTGGAGGTTGTCGATGGCCTCCTCCAGTTGCTTGACGGAGCGTGTCTGGTGCTCGGACACGCCCTTGATGGTCTCCACGGCCTTGAGCACCTGCTCGCTGCCCTTGGTCTGCTCCTTCTGGGCGCGGTTCAGGTGCGTCACCATCTCGTTGATGCTCTCGATGGAGCGGGTGATCTGCTTGCTGCCGTGCGCCTGCTCCTGGCTGCTGCGCTGCACGTGGGCGGTGAGCGCCTTCATCTTCTCCGCGCTCTTCATGATCTGCTCGCCGCCCTTGGCCTGCTCGTTGGAGGCCTTGGAAATCTGCTGCACCGTCTCGCTGATGCGGTGGATGGAGGCCGTCACCTGCTTGCTGCCGCGCGCCTGCTCCACGGTGGCGCGAGCAATGGCCTTCACCATCTGCGTGGACTTCTGGGTGCTGTCGTTGATTTTGCGCAGCGCCCCTTCCGCCTCGCGGCCCAGTTGCACGCCCTCGTCCACGTTGCGCGCGCCCTGGTTCATCACCACCACGGCGTTGCGGCTCTCCTCCTGGATGCTGCGGATGAGCTCGGCGATTTCCTTGGTGGACGCGCCGGTGCGCTCGGCCAGGTCCTTGATTTCCTCGGCCACCACCGCGAAGCCCTTGCCGTGGTCTCCCGCCTGCGCGGCGATGATGGCGGCGTTGAGGGCCAACAGGTTGGTCTGCTCGGCCACGTCGTCGATGACGTTGAGGATGTTGCCAATCTCGGAGATGCGCCGGCCAAGGCTGTCGATGACGTCCGCCGTCGCCCGGCTGGTGTCCTTGATGCGGTCGATGCCGGTGAGCGTCTTGCGCAGCGCCTCCACGCCCGTCTGGGCGTCGTCGAAGACCTGCTCGGACAGACGCGCCGTCTCCTTCGCGTTCGCCTCCACCTGACCGATGGCCGCGTCCATCTGGCTGATGGCCGAGGACGTCTCCTCCGTGGAGGACGACAGCTCCTGGATGTTCTTGGCGACCTCCTTGATGGAGAACGTCATCTCCTCAATCGCGCTGGTGGTCTCCTCCACGCTGGCGGCCATCGCCGTGACGTTCTCCGCCACCTCGTCGTTGGTGGCGGCCATCTCCATGATGGAGGAGCTGCTCTCCTCCGCGCTCTGGTAGAGGACCTCCACGTTCTCCGCGATTCCGCGCAGCGAGGCCATCATCTCCACCATGGAGGAGGACGTCTCCTCCACGCGGGCCTGGACGGTGCTCGCGCCAGAGGACACGGTGGTGCCGGTGCGGTGGATCTGCTCGATGACCCCGGCCACCACGTCCGACACGCCGCGCACCCGGCCCAGCGTGTCGCGCCAGCTCTGGGCGATGCGGTTGAGCGCTTCCGCAAGGAGGCCCAGCTCGTCTCGCGAGCTGATGTCCACGCGACCGGTGAGGTCCGCCTCCGCGAGCCTCCGCGCCATGGTCATCATCGCGTCCAGCGGCACGAGGATGAACGTGCGGGAGATGAAGAAGGCCACGACGAGGAAGAGCGCCAGGCCGATGCCGAACGCCAGCAGCACCACGTGGCGCAGCGAGGTGACGACCTCGTCCAGCGACGAGAAGTTCACCGCCACCAGCACCTGGCCTGGGCCCTCGCGCAGCACCACCGGGCGCACAATCGCCCGGTTGCCATTGTCGAACAGGGCGCCATCCAGGGGCGCGCCGGGACTGCCCTCCAGCCGCTGCCTCAGGTTCTTCAGCAGCCACGCCTCCGCGCCAGGGGGATGGACGGCCTGCATCCGGCCGTCGGCGCCGAGGACGGCGATGAGCGCGAAGTCGTCGTCTCCTCCGTGCAGGGCCTCCAGCAGCGGAGGGAGCACGGAGACGGAGGTGTTGGCCAGATCTCGCGCGGCCTGGAGGGCCTTGTCGTCGCCGTGCTTCGTCAGGCGCGTCTCCAGGAAGTCCTCCACCCGGGCGGGGACGACGAAGAAGAGCGTCCCGAGGATGATAGCGAGCACCACGGCGAAGGAGCCGAGCAGGATGCTGCGCAGGCCGGGTTTCTTGAAGCGCGGAGCCAAGGCGAGGCACTGTAGGAATGGAAACACCGACAGGGCAAGAACCGGGGTGGAGCCCTCGTCCGCCCCTCCGCCCGGCGGGAGCCTGACTTCCCCCCGTCTGGATGCGTAAGGTCATACCCGATGAAGCCCACCCTGCTGCTGACCGACCCCCTCTTCCTCCAGCACGACCCGGGAGAGGGACACCCGGAATCCCCCGCGCGCCTGCAGCGCATCCTCGGGGTGCTCGCGCGCGCGCCGGTGCGGGGCACGGTGATGGCGTCCCCCCGCTCCGCGACGGACGCGGAGCTGATGGCGGTCCACACCCCGGAGCTGCTCACGCGCCTGCGCAAGCTCAGCGGACACCAGGCCCAGATTGACGCGGACACCCACGTCTCTCCGGACAGCGTGGATGCGGCACGGCTTGCGGCGGGCGCCTCGGTGCAGGCCGTGGAGGCCGTCATGGCGGGACAGGCGCGCAACGCCTTCGCGCTGGTGCGTCCTCCCGGACATCACGCGGAGCCGGACCGCGCCATGGGATTCTGCCTGCTGAACAACGCGGCCATCGCGGCGGAGGCGGGGCGACGGCTGGGCGCCGAGCGCGTCCTCGTGCTCGACTGGGACGTCCACCACGGCAACGGCACGCAGGCGGCCTTCTGGGGGCGCCGCGACGTGATGTACCAGTCGGTGCACCAGTTCCCCTACTACCCGGGCACCGGCGCCACGCCCGAAGTGGGCCGGGGCGCGGGTGAGGGCTACACCGTGAACGTGGGCCTGCCGGGCGGCAACTCGGACGCGGACTATGGGATGCTCTTCGAGGAGCTGCTCCTGCCAGTGGCCGAGGCCTACCGTCCCCAGTTGGTGCTGGTGTCGGCGGGCTTCGACCCGCATCAGCACGACCCCATTGGCGGCATGGACGTCACGGAGCGGGGCTTCGCCGCCATGTGCTCCGCGATGCGCGCGCTCGCCGAGCGCGTCTGTGACGGCAAGCTGGTGCTGCTGCTCGAAGGGGGCTACTCGCTGGAGGGCCTGTCGCAGTCCGTGCATGCCTGCATCGAGGTGCTCGCCGGACGCACCGACAGCTTCCCCACGGGCGACGTCCACACGGACGCGAAGGACGCGCTGGCCGCGAGCCGTCAGGTGATGAAGCCGTATTGGAGCGCGGTGTCGTAGTCGGGTGTCGACGTGACGCTGCCCCCGGGTGCGATGCCTGGAAGCGCGCGCGTGGCTACCTCCTGACGGACCCGCCGTGCCCGGGAGGGCTTCATGTCCGTCGAAGCGCCCCGGGCGTCGCGCGCCCCTCCCTGGTTTCGCGCGCGGCGAGGCCGGTGGCGCCTCCTCCTGGGCTGGGGGCTCGTGGTGGTGCTGGCCCTCGAAGGGCTGTTGAACCTGGTGCTCAATGTCGGGCTGGTGCCCGCGCAGCTCGCCAGGGCCACGCCGAGGACGCGGGTGGAGTGGCGCGGAGGCTGGTGGTTGTGGCCCGGGCCCGTGCACCTCCGAGGCTTCTCCGTGTGGCAGCGGGATGCTCGCGTGGAGTGGCGCATCGACGCGGAGACCGTGGAAGCCCACGCGTCCCTCTTCGCGCTCCTGTCCCGGCGGGTCCACGCGCAAGGGGTGCGTGCCCGAGGTGTGAGCGTGCACGCGGAACCCATGCCCGCGCTGGAGACCACGCCCACGAGACGCCGGCACTCGCATCCGTGGGAAATCGAGCTGCGGGACATCGAGCTGGAGGACCTGCGCGAGCTGACGTTGAAGCCGGTGCGCTACGTGGGCCCGGGTCAGGCGAAGGGCTCGGTGCGGCTGGTCACCGGCCAACGACTCACCGTGACGCTCGACACGCTCCACCTGGAGGACGGCGCGCTGGAGCAGGAGGGACGGACCGTGGCGCGCGTGCGGGAGGTGTCGGGCATGCTGGACCTCGATGCCATCCGAGCCGCTCCGGAGGAGCCGCGCCGGGTGGCGAAGTTCGACGGACGGCTGGGCGTGCGCTTGGAGATCCTCGACCTCGCCTGGCTCGGGGCGCTGCTGTCCCGGGAGCATCCTGACCTGCTGTGCGAGGGCGCCGGACAGCTCGACGCGGAGGTGCGCATCCAGGGAGGACACCTGGCCGCGGGCAGTCGCGTGGATGCGAGCGGTGCTCCGCTGGAGCTGCGGGTGGGCCCCGTGCGCGCGCGTGCCCCCTGGAGTGTTCACGGCGAGGTGACGGAGGACGGAGGCACCGGGGCTCACAGCGTGCTGAAGATGCGCTTCGCCCCTGTCCACGTGGAGGGCAAGGCGGGACGCGTGCTCGAGATACCGGAGGTCTCGCTCACGCTGTGGGCGAAGACGGATGCCCCCGACGCGAAGCCCCAGGTGAAGCACGAACTGCACGTGATGCGCAGTCGGCCCGTGGACCTGCGGATGCTCAACGCATGGATGGGGAAGACCTTCCACGTGGAGTCGGGTCACGCCACGCTGGAGGCGTCGGACAGCACGAGCGGACACGAGGACTCACAGCGATTGCGGCTGAACCTCTCTTCGAACCTCGTGGAAGGACGGTGGGCGGGAATCCTCATGCTCGGCAAGGCCTCCGCCGAAATCGACGCGCGGCGTCTGCGCCTGCACGGCAAGAGCCTGGGCCTGGATGGCTCGGCGATTCACCTGAACCACGTCTCAGCGGACGTACCGCACATCACGATTCGCGGATGGAGTGGGCGATTCGACCTGCCCCACGCGCGGTTGACCCTGGAGCCCGTCGAGCTGGAGGCACACTTCTCCGCGCACTTCTCCAACGCGGACCCGTTCGTCGCGCTGCTCACGGCCGAAAAGAAGCTCCCGGGGTTCCTGTCGCCCTTGCTGGAGGCACGGGACTTGAGGGTCACCGGCCAGGCGCGGATGAGCGACGCGGGATTACAGGTACGCGCGCTGCACGCGAAGGCGGACGGGCTCGAACTGGAGGGCCGCCTGGATACGGCACGGGGAACCACGCACGCGCTCATCTACGCGAAGGTGGGAATCCTCTCGGGGGCCATCGAAGTGAAGCCCGGTGACACCCATGTGCAGCTCAAGGATGCACGGCGCTGGTACGAGGAGCGGCTCCCGACGCCCTCTGACTGAGGGAGCACGTGAAGCCGTCACACGTGCCGGGACGACTCCGCCGGCTTCGCGCGCCTGGCGTCTTCCGTGCGCGTCCGGGCGTCATGCGACAGCCCGAGCATGAAGGCGAACATCAGGCCCATCACCAGTTGCAGCGCCACGAGGAGCATCTGGAACACTCGGGCGTCGTCACCCTGCCCCGGCACACCGAGCAGTGCCAGGATGGCCCGCGTGCCGACGAAGCCCGGCGCGAGCTGGAGCAGACCGGGCATGATGATGGTCGACGGGAGTCGCTCCGGCAGTCGACTGTAGAGCTGGCCCGCCACGCCCAGCACGAAGGCGGAGATGAGCGGGCTGCCCTTGTCGCCGAACACGCCCTTGGTGAGTTCCTGAACGCCCCAGGCCAGCAGCACCGCGCCGACAATCCACGGCGTATCGCGCCGCCTCGCGGACATGCAGAGCGTCAGCGCCAGGCCCCCCACGGCGATGATGACCAGCACCACGGCATCAGGGAGCGCGTTCGCATGCATCTGCACCGGAAGCGGCCCGAACAATCTCCAGAGCGTCCCCGCGGCGCCGATGCCCACGGCCAGCATGAGGAAGCGCAGCAGTCCATAGGTGAGCCGTGAAATCCCCGCCTCCACCGACTCGCCCACCAGCTCCGCCGAGCCCAGCGTCACCACCATCGCCGGCACGAGCAGCGTCACGCCCCCGAAGAGGGCGCGCGCCGCATCGAACGTCGGCAGCACGAAGGTCAGACCGAACGCGAGCAGTGTCCCTAGAAACGCGGCGAGGAAGCTCTTCTGCAGGTCCAGTCGCTCGGACTTGAGCGTGCCGAAGTGAATGCCACCCGCGAGCACCCCCACCACGAGCGCCGCCACCAGCTCCCACCAGCCGCCGCCGACACGGGCGGCGACCGCCGCGCCATACACGCCATACGCGAGGTAGACGAGCCACTCGGGGTGCAGCTGATGGGGCGCCATGATGCGGTCCAGCTCGGCGCGGGCCTCGGCCACCGTGCGCTTCCCCCGTGCGATGGACTCCGACAGCAGGAGCAGCGAGGCGGCACGCGTCAGGTTCCAATGCGGATTGAAGGGCAGCCGTTGGAAGTCGACGCGGCGACTCGCGCCCGAGCGCACCTCCGTCAGCGCGAGCGTCTGGAGGGTGAAGACCTCCACCTCCAGCCCCCAGGCCCGCGCCGCCTTCTTCACGCGATTCTCCACGCCGAAGGAAGGCACGTAGGACAGGTGCAGCGCCCGCGCCAGGTCGAGCAGCAAGGCCACGGTCGCGTCCTCGTCGAGCAGCGCCCCGGACTCTGGTGCCTCGCTCATGCGCGCCGCCCTCCTGGCGACCTGCCCTTCCGACGGAAGCCCGTCTCCCTTCGACGAACCCGAACCGCCCGCACCTGGAGGTGGGGACCCGTCAGGCACGCGGAAAGCAGCCCTCCGGGGCAACGCCGTGTCGCGCTCCATGCGAAGCCGCGTCACCGCATCGACGGGGCCTCGTCATCGGCGTCCTCGTCGGGACTCTCGTCCTGCTGCGCCAGCGCGAAGCTCGCGCCGATGATGACGCTGAGCTGGAGGAAGCGGACCTTCTGGCTCGGGGACAGGGGCTGGAGGCCCGCTCGCTGAAGAGCGTCGGCAAGGCGCTCGGTGACCTCCTGGCCCCAGGCCACATTGCCGCCCACCGTGAAGCGGGCGCGGCCCGCCGTGAAGTGCAGTCCGGTGGCGACATGGTAGAGGTCCCAGCCCGCCAGCAGCGCGTTCATGCGAGATGTCGCTGTCACGCCACTGAAGTCCGTGTGCGCGCTCACGTAGGCGCGCAGCCGGGACCCCAGCCGCTGCTCCACGCCCAGCGCCACGTTGACCAGCGGCGCGAGCGCGAAGTCGACGTCCGGGTCGATGACCTCCTGGGAGTCCCGGGGAGAGAACGACGCGGCATCGACCAGCGTGAAGGGCTTCACCCGGGCGAAGCCTTCCGCCGCCAGGTACACGGACGTGCCCCCCAGCGTCCCACTCACGCCGAGCGCCACCGCCCAGCTCGACTGGAACCTCGCGGCGAGCCCCTCCTGGAAGTCGAAGGCGGACGCGGGCGTCGACGACAGCCCGAAGCCCCGCTCCAGCACCGCGCGCTCGAAGCTCGATTCACCCTCCCCCCACAGCGCCACGCTCGGCGTCGTCACGGTGAGGCCCGCGGACATGGACTCCCGCTGGTAGCTCACCCCCAGCTTCGCGAGCAGCCGCACGTGGCGCAGGTGGAAGTCGCGGCCGAGCGTGGACAGCAGCGCGCTTCCTCCGGCGCCCGAGCCCTGCGCCAGCACCTGGATGTTCGTCTCCTGGTCCCTCACCGCCACGAAGGGACTGACGCCCACGCCCACGTGTCTTCCCAGGGGAAAGGACCACGTGAGCCCCGCCCAGTACTCCCCCACGTCCTGGTCCAACCGCACGTCCGCCGCGAGCTGGTCCATGCCTGGCACCCCACCCAGGTCCGTACCCGTGCCCTGCTCGCGAGACTCCAGCGACGCGATGAACCCCTGCCGCGTCAGCAGCGAATAGGCGAGCCGCGACCTGCCCAGGAAGCCCCAGCGCAGCGAACCCGCGATGAGGGAGGGCAGCACGTCGACCCTCGACTCGGTGAGGCCCTCACCGTTGCCCAGGCCGTTCTGGACGGAGAGGCGCGTGGACTCGAAGACGGTTCCCGTCAACTCCAGCTCCGGCGTGCGCAGGAGCGCGAGCGCACCCGGGTTGTAATAGACGGCGCTGATGTCACCCGGGTTCGCGATGAACGCGCCGCCGAGCAGCCACGCCCGGTTGCCGAACTGTCGCGTCCAGTAGTGCGCGTCCTGTGCCCGGGCCAGGGGCGACATCAGGAGAAGCAGCAACAACCCCCACGGCCTGACTCCTGGCATCCATCCACCCGGGACTCGCGGAACGTCGCAAGGTGACCACCGGCCAGCGCCCGTGCCATCGCCCTCCGAACGCAGTCCGGTGTCCACGAGCCACGAAGTCGGGCCGGGCCGTCGCACCGTCGGCCTGTCCCCCCGTCCGCCCCGTCTTGTTCCCCGGGGCCGCCACGCTCACTCCTATTCCACATTCACGTCCGGGGGATTCGATGGCGGCCCAGAAGAAGAAGGAAACGAAGAAGCAACCCAACATCCTCGTCATCTTCGGTGACGATATCGGCTACTGGAACGTCAGTGCCTACAACCTCGGGGTGATGGGGTACCGCACGCCGAACATCGACCGGCTGGCGAAGCAAGGCGCTCTCCTCACCGACTACTACGCGCAGCAGAGCTGCACGGCGGGGCGCGCGGCGTTCATCACCGGCCAGTGTCCGTTCCGCACGGGGCTCACCAAGGTCGGCATGCCGGGCGCCAAGGTCGGCCTGCAGGCCGAGGACCCGACCATCGCGGACCTGCTCAAGGCCCAGGGCTACCGGACCGCGCAGTTCGGCAAGAACCACCTGGGAGACCGCGACGAGTTCCTGCCCACCGTCCACGGCTTCGACCAGTTCTTCGGCAACCTCTACCACCTCAACGCGGAAGAGGAGCCAGAGAACCCCGACTACCCCAAGGACCCGGCCTTCAGGAAGCGCTTCGGTCCGCGCGGTGTGCTGCGGTGCAAGTCGGATGGCAAGGGCGGCCAGAAGGTGGAGGACACGGGCCCGCTCACCAAGAAGCGGATGGAGACGGTGGACGAGGAGTTCCTCTCCGCCGCCATGGACTACCTGGACGACGCGAAGAAGTCCGACCAGCCCTTCTTCATGTGGTTCAACACCACGCGCATGCACGTCCACACGCACCTGAAGCCGGAGTCGCGCGGCAAGACGGGGCTCGGCCTCTACCCGGACGGCATGGTGGAGCATGACGGCATGGTCGGGCAGCTCCTCGACAAGCTCGACTCAATGGGCCTGTCGGAGGACACCATCGTCGTCTACACCACGGACAACGGCGCGATGACGTGCATGTGGCCCGACGGCGGCATGACGCCCTTCCGCGGCGAGAAGGACACCAACTGGGAGGGCGCCTTCCGCGCGCCGTGTGTCGTGCGCTGGCCCGGCGTGATTGAGCCCGGCACGCAGATCAACGAGCTGTTCTCTTCCGAGGACTGGCTGCCCACGTTCCTCGCGGCCGCGGGCGACCCGGACATCGTGGACAAGCTCAAGAGCGGCCATGAGGCAAACGACAAGAGCTTCAAGGTCCACCTGGATGGCTATGACCAGCGGGAGCTGCTGTCCGGCAAGGGGCCCTCCGCGCGCACGGAGTTCTTCTACTTCGGTGACGACGGAGAGCTGGTCGCCGTGCGCCACGGGCGCATGAAGCTCGTCTTCGCGGAGCAGAACGCCAAGGGCATCGAGGCCTGGGGTGAGCCCTTCACCATCCGCCGCGCGCCGCTCGCCTTCGACCTGCGCGCCGACCCGCTGGAGCGCTCGCAGGACGCCGTCGGCTACCAGTCCTGGCTCATCGACCACGCCTTCTACTTCGTGCCCGCGCAGCAGGCCGTGGCCCGGTTCCTCTCGAGCTTCCGAGAGTTCCCGCCGCGTCAGCGGCCGTCGAGCTTCTCCGTGGATCAGGTCGTCGCGAAGCTGGAGAGCGCGCCCTCCGGCATGCACTGAGCGCATGAGCCAGGCCCGCGTCGTCCAGTGCGACGGCGCGCGCCTCCGGCTCACACGGGCTGGGGGTGCTCCTGCTCGGCGAGCACGTAGCGCGAGATGGCGCCGAGCAGCTGCTCCACGTCCACGGGCTTGCGCAGGTAGTCCTCCACGCCGAGCGCGGCCACCTCGCGCGCGCTCACGCCCTGTCCGGAGATGACGACTACCGGGATGGGCGCCAGCGAGGCGTCGGCGAGCTGCCTGTCGCGAAACTCCCAGCCATTGACGTCCGGCATCATCAAGTCCAACAGAATCACGGAGGGGCGCGCGCCATGGCGCAGCAACTCCAAGGCCTCGCGCCCTCCTCGCGCCAGCAGCACGCGATGCCCCTCCAGCTCCAGCACGTCCTTGAAGGCCAGCAGGATGTCGGGGTCGTCGTCTACCGCGAGCACGTAGTTCGAGGGCGTCATGTCCGAGTCTCTCCTCGTGTAGACAAGGTGCGGACGAACAGGCCCCGCGTCATCGCCCTGCTGCCTGGCGAGGCACGCCCGGCGGGGCCAGTGCGTGCACGCTCGTCAACAACGCGGCGCCCCGGTTCCAACCGGACAGACGAGGCCCCGCCCCATCGCCGGGGCCGCCGCGCGGCATGGATTTGTGTCCCAATTCCGCCGCCAACCGTGCGAGAAGCAGCCACGCAGCCAGGAGGAGACACCATGGCGGAGATGAGCTACCGGACGGCGCTGGTGACGGGCGCCTCGAGCGGGCTGGGACGGGGCCTGGCGCTGTGGCTGGCCAAGCGAGGCCTGCGCGTCTTCGCCGCCGGGCGCCGGCTGCCGCAGCTGCAAGCCCTCGCCGCCGAGGCCCAGGCCGCTGGCGCGACGGTGGAGCCGCTGGAGCTGGATGTCACGCGCACGGAGGCCCATCTGGAGCGCCTGCGCGAGCTCGACTCGGAGTGTGGCGGCCTGGACCTGGTCGTGGCCAACGCCGGCGTCGGCGGAGTCACGCACGGCAAGCGCCTGGACTGGGACAAGGTGCGCGCCATCATCGACACCAACGTCACGGGCGCCGCCGCCACGCTGACGGCCGTGCTGCCGCGCATGGTGGAGCGCCGCCGCGGACACGTGGTGGGCATCTCCAGCCTCGCGGCCCACCGGGGGCTGGCGGGCCACGCCGCGTACTCCGCCTCGAAGGCGTTCCTCGCCACGTTCATGGAGAGCCTGCGCGTGGACCTGAGCAGCACCGGCGTGCGCGTCACCTGCATCTACCCGGGCTTCGTGAAGAGCGAGATGACCGCGGACAACCACTTCCCCATGCCCTTCCTGATGGAGACGGACGCGGCCGTGGAGCTGATGGGCACGGCCATCCTGCGCGGCGAGACGGAGCTGTCCTTCCCGTGGCAGTTGGCCCTTCCCTCGCGGCTGGCGAAGGTGCTGCCCAATCCCCTCTTCGACGCCGCCGCCCGTCGGCTGCGCTGACCCTTCCTCTTAGCCAGGAGCTGGAACGATGACGTCCCCTCAATCCTTCGCCCAGCGCTTCGCCCGCCTCGCCGACGAGCGCTCCCCGTTCTGCCTCGGCGTCGACCCGTCGAAGGACCTGCTCGCGCGCTGGGGGCTGCCCGACACCGCGAAGGGCCTCTCCGACTTCTGCGAGCGCATCTTGGATGCGGCCGGTGACAGCGTCGCGGTGGTGAAGCCGCAGAGCGCGTTCTTCGAGCGCCACGGCCCCTCGGGACTCCTGGTGCTCCAGTCGCTGATGTATCGCTTCAAGGATGCGGGGACGCTCACGCTGCTCGACGTGAAGCGCGGTGATATCGGCACCACCATGGACGCCTACGCGGAGACCGTCTTCGGCGCGGGCAGTCCGTACGAGGCGGACGCGGCCACCTTCACCGCGTACCTGGGCCTGGGCGCGCTGGTGAAGACGATTGAGCGGGCGCGGGCGTCCGGTGCCTGTGCGTTCCTCGTCGTGCGCTCCTCCAACCCGGAGGGCACGTCGCTCCAGACGTCCATGGGGGCCGATGGCCGCACCGTGGCGGAGGTGCTCGCGGATGGCCTGCGCGAGCTGAACGAGAAGGCAGGGCCGGGCGAACTGCCCGCTGGCGCGGTGATGGGCGCCACCCTGCCCGCTTCGGACCGGGGCGTCGTGAAGCGGCTGGGCGGCGCGCTGATGCTGACGCCAGGAATCGGTGCGCAGGGCGCGGGCTTCGACGACCTCAAGAGCCTGTTCGCCGGGCGCGAGGCGCAGGTCATCCCCACCGCCACGCGCTCCGTGCTGGAAGCGGGGCCCGATGTCGCCTCCCTCCGAGCGGCCATCCAGCGCCACGTGGAGCCCGCGCGCCGCTTCCGCATGGGCGCCTGACGAGGAAGAGGCGCCCTCCTCGCCGCGCTGACGCGTCGCGGGGATGCCCACTATCAGCACCGCGCGGGAGCCTGAAACGACTCGGGCCCCGCGTCCTCCCGAGGGAGGCGCACGGGGCCCGGAGGTCCACGGCGGTGAGCGCTACTGCGCGCCCATCATGAACTGGTCCACGTCGACAGTGTTCTTGTCGGGCACGGCGTCCTTCGGCTCGGTGCCCTTCTTGAAGAACATCAGCTCGGAGCCCTTCGCGCCGGGGCTCGCAATCTTGCCCGTCTTCTTGTCGATGTGGAGCCGCACCAGGTCCATCGACTGCCACGGGTAGAACTCCGACTGCGGCCGGCCCTCCAGCGCGCGCTTCATGTAGTTGAGCCAGATGGGCAGCGCCGCGCGGCCACCCGTCTCGTAGCGGCCGAGCGGATGCGGGTTCAAGTCGTAGCCCACCCACGCCACCGTCACGAGGTCCCGCGTGTACGCCGCGAACCACGCGTCGAAGGAGTCGTTCGTCGTCCCCGTCTTGCCAGCCGCGGGCTTGCCCAGGCGCGTGGCCGGGCCACCCGTTCCCTGGAGCACCACGCCGCGAAGCAGGTGCGTGAGGATGAAGCCGACCTCCGCGCTCATCACCTGTTCACCGGGCTCGAAGAGGCGCGCGTAGCCGGCGGCCACGCGGTCCTGCAGCGGCGCCCACGCGTCGTCGAACGCGGTGTGGTCCTCCAGCGTGCGGCCAAAGCGGTCCTCCACCTTGCGCACGAAGTACGTGGGCTTCTTGCGGCCGTAGCGGTTGAACGTCGCGTAGGCGTTGGCCAGGTCCACCGGGTACACGCACGAGGAGCCGAGCGCCGCGGAGAAGTCCATGTTCATGGGCGTGGTGATGCCCAGCTTCGTGCTCCACGCCGCCATGTTCTTCACGCCCACCGCGCCGAACGTCTTCACCGCGGGGATGTTCATCGAGTTGACGAGCGCGGTGCGCAAGAGCACGTCGCCCACGAACTCCTCGCTGTAGTTCGCCGGCTTCCAGGACACCTTGTTGTCCGGGTCGTGTTCCACAATCGGCGAGTCGACGATGACGGAGGCCTCCGTCCAGTTCAGCTGCTCCAGCGCCGCCGAGTACACGAAGGGCTTGAACGAGCTGCCCGGCTGACGGCACGCCTGGAAGGCGCGGTTGAACTCGTTGTCGTCGAAGTCGTACCCACCCACCATGGCCGTGAGGTACTGGCGGTGGGGGTCCACGGAGACGAGCGCGCTCTGGGCCTCGGGCGTCTGCTCCAGCCGGAAGAGCTTCACGCCCTCCTCGGGGATGTCCTCGGCCAGCTTCTTGTCCCACTGCTCCTTGTCGTCCGTGAGGTCCTTCTTCGTCACGTGACGCACGACGACGAGGTCGCCCACGGCGATGGCCTTCTTCACCGACGAAATCATCATCGCCGGGTAGTAGCCCTCCGGGTTCACCTTGCGCGCCCAGCGCATGCCGAGCAGCGGCAGCCGCCCCGCATGCGGGCCCACCTGGATGTCCGCGCCCCTGCCGTCCGAGTCAAGCTGCGTGACGGCGGCCACATAGAGCCGGCCCTCGGTGAGGTCCTCCTTGCCCATGTACCTCTTCGCGCGCTCGATGAAGGCCTTGAGCGCCTCCGGCGTGAGCTGCTGCACCGGCCCGCGCCAGCCCTGACGCTTGTCCACGGAGAGCAGGCCATCCATCACCGCGTCCTGCGCGGCGCGCTGGCGCTCGCTGTCCATGGTGGTGAAAATCTTGAGGCCGTCCTTGAGCAGCACGGGGTTGCCGTACCGTTCCACCACGTCCTTGCGCACCTGCTCCACGAAGTACGGGGCGAACTCGTGGAAGACGTCCTCCACGGGGAACACGTTCACCACTTCCGCGTTGGCCGTGTCGTGCTCGGCCTGCGAAATCATCCCCTCCACCAGCATGCGGCGCAGCACGTAGGCGCGGCGCTTGCGAGCGGCGTCCGGACGCAGGAAGGGTGAGTAGCGGCTGGGCGCCTGGGGGAGGCCCGCGATGAGCGTCATCTCCCCGAGCGTCAAATCGCGCACGTCCTTGCGGTAGTAGTTCTCCGCCGCGCTCTGCACGCCGTAGCTGTGGTGCCCGAGGAAGACGTTGTTCAGGTAGAGGTAGAGAATCTCTTCCTTGGTGAGCGACTGCTCCAGCCGCAGGGCGAGGATGGCCTCGCGAATCTTGCGGGTGAGCGTCTTCGCCGTGGCGGACTTGTAGCCCTCGGCGGAGATGAGCACCGCCTTCGCGGTCTGCTGCGTCAGGGTGGAGCCACCCTGGATGCCGCCGGAGCGCAGGCCCAGCTTCGAGCCAATCGTCTTGAAGGCCGCGCGCGAGGTGCCCAGGATGTCCACGCCGAAGTGGTCGAAGAAGCTGGAGTCCTCGCTGGCGATGAACGCCTGCACCAGCCGCTTCGGAATCCGCTCGTAGGGGACGACCTTGCGCCGCTCGTTGTAGAACTCGCCCGCGAGCACCGCGTCGTCCGTGTAGACCTCGGTGACGATGGGCGGCCAGTACTCGTCCACCTTGGGGATGGCCGGCAGTCCGTCCGAGTACACGTAGTAGATGGCCACCAGGCCCACCGCGCCCGCCGTGGCGCCCGTGAGGGCCAGCCACCCACCCAGCTTCAGCAGCACCTTCCACCAGCGCCCGGGGGGAACCCCCTTGAGCACCAGCTTCGAGCGGCTTCGGTCAGTCGTCTTGGAGTCGGACATACGTGTATCGGAACCTCGCGGGCGTCACGGCCTCAGGGCAGCAATGCGGCCCGCTTGAGCACGTCTCGGAGCTCGGGGGGGATGGGGGCTTCCACGGCCACCTTCGCCCCGCCTTCGGGGTGGGGAAATTCGATGCGCTCGGCGTGCAGGAACAACCGCTTGAGCCCCCAGCGCGCCTGCACGTCGCGATTGAAGGCGAAGTCACCGTATTTCTTGTCCCCGACCACGGGGTGGCCAATGGAGGCCAGGTGCCTTCTTATCTGATGGGTGCGCCCGGTCTCGATGGAGCAGGACAGGAGCGCCACCTCGCCCGACTGCTTGACGACCTTCCATCGGGTGAGGGCCTCCTGCATGTTCACCCCGCGACGGGCCTTGGACTCGGCCGTCTGCTGGTGCTCCGACAGGGGCAGGTCGATGACCCCGGACTCCTTGGGCATCTTCCCCTTCACCAGGGTGATGTAGCGCTTCTTGGAGAGGCCATGGGTGAAGACCTCCGTGAAGTGCACCATCGCCGGGCGCCGCTTGGCGACCAGGATGACGCCGGAGGTCTCCCGGTCCAGGCGGTGGGCGGGTGACGCCGTGAAGTCGTTTCGGACGGCCTTGGGTCCCAGATAGGCGCGCACGTAGTCCACCAGCGTGCCGCCGGTGATGCCGCTTCCGGTATGGACGGCCATCCCGCTGGGCTTGTCCACGGCCATCAACCAGTCGTCCTCTCTCAGAATGACCAGCCGGCTGGGGTCCACCGGCGGGGGTGGACGGTCCACTTTCGGACGGTCCTCTCCCCTGAGCGTCTGCTCGTCTCCACGGATGGTGAGCACGTCTCCGTCCGCGAGCAACTGCTCGGGCTGGGCACGTTTCCCGTTCACCCGCACCTTCTTGGTGCGAATCATCTTGAACAGGTGGCTCACGGGGACAGTGGGGAGCCGTTTGCGCAGGAGCTTGTCCAGGCGCATCCCGGCGGTGTCGGTCTCGATTCGGTACTCGATCATTTGTGCTGGCGCGCGGACCAGACCATACGAATAATCCCCGGTCCATGCCGAAAGCCCCCAGTATCGAGAAGCTCCTCCAGAACGGGTCGGCCGAGTGGAACCGACTGCGCAAGGGCGGTCAGGTCCCGACCGAGCACACTGGCGCCACCTTCACGCAACTTTTCTCCGCCAACGCGGACTTGTCGGGCCTCGGGCTCGTCGGCTCCGAGTGGGAGCGGTGCGATCTGTCGAAAATCAACTTCCGGGACACGGACCTGTCGAACGCCTATTTCCACGGCGGACGGCTCCAGGACTGTGACTTCCGGGGGGCCAACCTCGAAGGGGCGACCTTCGAGAAGCTGAAGCTGCTCCGCTGTGACTTCACGGGCGCCAAGGGTCTGGACGACGTGGAGATGGACGATGTGGACATGGACCGGGTGGTCGGTCTGGACGGAGAGGAAGCGCCTCCGCCGCCTCCGCCTCCGGCCCAGGGCATCACCGCGTTCACCCGCGAACAGCGGGAGAAGGCGCTGGGCGTGCAGGCCGCGGCGCTCATGATGGGAGAGCCGGCGGAGGAGCTGCCGCCGTTCAAGCCGCAGGACCCGCCCGGCTCGCTCTTCTTCCGGGGCCTGAAGCGCCTGGCGATGCCGCCGTTGTGGGTGCTGGATGTGCCGGGGTTGCGGCCGCTGGTGCCGCAGCGGATGCCTCCGGGCAGCTCGCTGGAGACGCTCTACCGCGAGGCGGTGAAGACGCGGCTGGAGAACAAGAAGCCGTCGGCGGACCCGGGCGTGGTGGAGAAGGCGCAGAAGGCGCTGCGGATGGGTGCCAAGGACGCGGCCGTGTCGGCCATGTACCTGCGCGAAGTGGGCGTGTTGCCGCTGTTCCGCTTCTCCGCGGCGCAGGTGTTGAAGGCGGCGCTGCGCGAGGAAGTGGACGTGGATGACCTGACGGGGTCCATCGACCCTCGGACGACGGGCGCGCTGTTGGAGCTGCGGCTGACGCACGAGGTGGTGGAGCACCTGCAGGAGGCTCGGCGGCGACTGGCGGCGACGCAGTTGTACACGTCGCTGCTGGAGGCGGGCTTCAACCCGGACAACAACTGGGACGAGGCGCTGGAGTCGAGCGAGGCGGCGCTGGAGCTGGCGCACCTGGCCACGGGCGACAACCGCGACACGCTGTTCGAGGGCTTCCAGGTCTTCTCGGCGCTGCCCGAGGAGGCGCGGTTGCGCCGGCTGGCGTATCTGGCCGAGTCGGTGTCCAACCTGGAGCTGGTCAGCCGGCTGCCGGAGGGGATGGAGCCGGCGTGGCTGCATGGGCCGGAGACGCGTGAGTGCCACGAGCGGGAGATGACCTACGTCCAGTCGCTGAAGGCCGAGGACATCCCGACGAAGGTGGCGGCGCTGGCGAAGGCGGAGCTCGGCGTTCCCGAGGGCTCGGTGCCCGAGGAGAGCGACGGGGATTTGTTCATCCACCTGCGCTGTGACGTGTGTGGCAAGGAGAAGCTCATCGTTCAGTCGCCCGACGCGGAGTGACGGCGAGTTGAACGGTGGGGCCCTCGGGGCCGCTGGAGTCCTCTTCGGGACTCGGCGGCCCCGAGGTGTTTCTGGAGTCCGGCTCGGGATACAGCCCGCGTCACTCGACAAGCACGTTCGCACCGAGTCCGGCAACGTCAGGACGCCCCCGGCCCTCAAGTCCTTCACGGGGCCAGAACCGTGACGTCGCACTTCGGGCCTGTTCACTTCTGAACAGGCCCAGATTAACTCCGCGCGGCGTCACCTTCCCCCAGAACAGGAACTTCCTTGCCATGAGATTTGCGTTCGCGCTCTTGATTCCTCTCATTTCAGTCGCCGAGCCCCCATCTCCAAGCACAACCATGGCCTGCACGGACGGAACAATCAATTACACCACACACGCCAATGGCTGTCGCGAAAAACGGGTTTGCAATGACGGCGCATGGGACTCCGATGGCTGCAGCGGAGTCGTGGCCTGTACGGGATGTGGCGGGAAACAAGGAACCCAGACATGCTCGGACTCGTGCGACGTCAACGGCTGCAATGTAGGAGCGGAAATCTGCAACAACTGCGACGACAACGGGGACGAAATCATCGACAATGCCCCCACAAGTCTCAACTTCTACAGCCTGACGGAGACTTGTAATCCGAACTCCTGCGGCATCGCGGGAACGCGGACCTGCACAGCAACGGGCTGGAATGCGTGTTCCGGCTGCGGTGGCACGGTGGCATGCCAAGGCTGTGACAACAAGACGGGCACCCGTGCGTGTTCTGCGAATTGCTCCGTTGGGGCAGGTTGCAACACAGGCGTCGAGACCTGCAATAACTGCGACGACAACGCAAATGGACAAGTCGACGAGGAAGTGTTTCGAAACACGTGTAGCAGCACTGCCGGATGTGGTGGACGCGAAAAGTGCCTCGGCGGTCAGTTCACATGCCAGTATTACACAGGGACTCGGCGTGCCTGCCTTGAGTTGACGGATTCCTGCCCCCAGTCGACGGCGGAATGCCGTGCAGATGGAAGCTCTGGCCCATGTCAGCCAACGACCGCACGCGCAGAAGACTGCAACTCCTGTGACGACAACCTCGATGGAGTTGTCGACAACCTCCCCGGAGGCGGAGTCGGAAGCATCACCAAGCCATGCAGCAATTCGCTCGGACTCTGCCCCGGAATCAACCAAGTCTGCGAAGTACGCCCGGTCAACAATGGGACCTGGCTGAACAACCGCTGGACCGCCTGCGTCGCCCCCCCTGAGACGTGCAATGGCGAGGACGACGACTGCGACGATGGGATCGACGAGGGTGAGGTCTGCCTCACGGAGAGCTCTCCCGTCTGCCCCCAGTCGCCCTGACAGCGACTCGGGATGTTCCCTGAGACTTTCGACATAGCCATTTTTGAGGCAACCATCTTGAAACAAAAATTCCTCTCACTACTCCTACTGACTATCGCCCTCGGCTCTTGTGGGCCGGACAGTAACAAGAAGTCTCCCCCACCACCCCAACCCACTACGGGCCGCCAGCAACAACCCCTGGCGCTCCCAACGACCGTCATTCTTCCAACGGAAGTCAGCGCGCAAGGCACCGCCATTGGAAGTATCGACAACTCTTCGGGCGCAACGGCAGACGGTGTCGCGACTTATCGCATTCCGCTCTGGACTCCAGCAGGCAGAGCGGGAATCCAGCCGGACCTGTCACTCACCTACAGCAGCGATGAGGGCAATGGACTGATTGGCGTGGGTTGGAGGCTGTCTGGTACCTCCCGCATTACCCGGTGCGGAAGAACCGTCGTGCAAGACGGTGAGGCCTCGCCCATCACCTTCTCGACATCGGATGTCTTCTGCCTCGACGGCCAGCGTCTGGTCGCGGTGCAGGGGGATTACGGCGCGTCGGAAACCGAATACAGGACCGAACTCGAGAGCTTCACCAAAATCCTCTCCCTCGGTGCAGATGAGTATGGGCCCGAGCGCTTCGAGGTCTACCTCAAGGACGGTCGGGTGCTTTCCTACGGGCTTGAGAATGGCTCGAGCCTCATGGGGCGAAGAATCCAGGTTCGCCCCGGGGAAGACACCAACATCGAGACCACGCTCGAACCGGCACTCAACCGCTATGCATGGGCCCTCGCCAAGATCTCAGACCGGGTTGGCAACTTCCTTTCGTTCCACTACACACTGACGTCTCCTCCAGGAGACCACGGCTACGAACACCTCCTGTCGCGAATCGAATACACCGCCTCATCGATTGCGCCGACCACCCCCGCCACTCGCTTCGTCCACGTGAAGTATCAACCCCGTCCGGACACGCGGTCTCAATACGTAGCGGGCCTCAAACTCGTTTCTACCCAGCGTATCGAGTCCATGGAGATGCACGGCCCCAAGCCCTTCTCCGCCGGGCTGCTACGCAGCTACCGGTTCACCTACGCACTGAGCACCCTTCGAGGCAGCAGTGAACTGCGCACCCTCACGGAATGCGATGGGAGCCAGGTCTGCAAGCGGCCCCTGATGTTCTCATATGCGCCGGATCAAACTGTGTTCAGTGAAATCAATACGGGAGCTGCCGACCTGACGGACCTCCCAAACTCTGACGGCAATCGCGACAACTGGTTGCTGCAAACCGCCGACATGAATGGAGATGGGCGCGAAGACCTGATCTATCGGAAGTCCGCGGGCGCACAAGACCCATCCAATGGATACTCGCTCTTCAAGTGGGTGGTGCGCCATGCCCTGCCACAAGGAGTGGGCGTGGGCCCCCCCGTCGACACTGCGCTCCCCACCACGTGTGCGTCCCCACGGCTGGGGGAAAATGGCCGATGGCTCGATCTCAATGGTGACGGCCTCACCGACATCAGCCTTGTTCAGAAATTCGGCTGCGACCCGCAGAGCACACGACAATTCAACAACTACCTGAACAGCAGCACTGGTCTCCAGTTGGTCGACACCGGAAGTGCTAGGGACATGTGGTTCGCGGACCTTGAGGGGGATGGCCTGATGGAATCTCTCCAGGTCGTACCCACTCCTGCTGGCGAGCAGCTCTCCTATAGACCCAATATCAACGGGGTGCTCCAGCCGCTTCTTCCCATCAGCACCTCCTATCTCAACGACAACGTCGCGTTCAGCTTGGACCTCCATGCCACCGGTCGGATGGGACTGCTGATCACCGATAAGGATGTGCCCCCCGGAGGGGGGCTCGGAGTCATGTGGCAGCGCTACTGGGCCGTCGAGAAATCCAACGGGCAGTTCCACAAGCAAGCCACCACTTTGGTTCGAACGGAAGTCAATGACAAGGTCTACTTGTTCGCGGACATCAACGGCGACAAGTTGCCAGATGCCATCCGGTCTCCCACGACAGGTGGAACGGGGCTGGAAACCCTCATCAACACCGGCAATGGCTTCGCGGAGCCAGTGCCCCATACGCTCCCTGCGAATGCAACGTTAGGCCCCTGGAGCCGGGACAACGGCGTCCGAATCGTGGACTTCGACAGGGATGGGCGTGACGATCTGCTCCTGCTGGGGAGCCACCCGCAGCGACCGAGTCCCGTCGTTCTGCTGTCTCGCGACAACTCATTCATCGTTCATCCGCTTGCCATCCCGTTCGGGCGCACGACCCTCTCGGGCTATGTATTGTCACAGACGCTCGATCTTGACGGAGATGGGCGCATTGACATCGCGCAGGTGGTGGATGGAACGTTGCGCATTTACAAGCAACAGAACACCTTGCCCGGCATGCTCGTGCAGGCGGAAAACAGCCTGGGGTCAAAGGTCAACTTCGTCTACAAGCCTCTCACCGATTCAACCGTCTACCAACCTGGTACGAATTGTGGACTTCCTCGGCCATGCGTCAAACGGGGGAAGTGGGTGGTCGCCGAGCATCAAACCGATGCGGGAGAAGGGCATCCCACACGGGCAACGCGATACAGCTACGAGGATGGCCGGATCGATTCAGCCGGGCGTGGATGGCTGGGATTCGCAGCCGTGGTCACGACGAACCTCCAGACTGGCTCCATTCTTCGCACCGAATACGACAATCAAACCAAAGTGGGGACCCTGTACCCCTACATCATGAAGCCGATTCGGATGCGAACCCAGGTCGTCGAAGGGGACTTGCATACGACCATCGAGCAGTTGATGACCTATCAGAACAGCGTACGCGTGGGAGCTGACGGAGTCTCACGCATTACCACCGTATCGCTCGCAGGAGGCCAGGACAGCGAAGTCACCCATTCTCAGTCAGTTCCGGCTTCCTCTGGGTTCACTCGAACGACCACCACCACGCTTCAGCACGACCCCGTCTACGGAAACCTCCTCTCGAAGACACAACAGACCGTCGGTGGTGACTCATCGACAGTGACAGTCGAGTATTCCAATACCGCTTCGACCTGGAGGATAGGACTTCCTACTCGGGTCCAGGAAAGCAACACGGTGGGCGGATTGACCACCACTCGCACCAAGCGAATGGAGTACGCGCCAAGCACCGGGCTTCTCGAGAAAGAAGTCACTGATCCCGACAGCCCGAGCCAGAAGCTCATCGTTCACTACTCAAGAGATTCCGACGGTCTGGTATCCCAGATTGCGCGAGAGGTCGCCGGGCTTCCTTCTCGCACCACCACCTTCACGCATGACCTGGTCGACAGAACGTACCCCGCCTCCGTCACCAACGCAGTCGGGCATACGATTCAGTATGCCTATCATCCGGGACTGGGAGTTCTCGGGGTGACCGTCGACGAGAATGATGTTCGCACGGAATGGCAGTACGACGGGTGGGGACGTGTCCGGAGGGAGAACGGCCCTACCCTCGCGGACACCACTGTGAATTATACCGCGTCCTCAATCGCGGGGCAGGCATTCCAGGTTCACACCCGACAGGACGGCGGAAAGGAAACCTGGACAGGGTATGACCGACTGGGAAGAATCGTCACAGAACGAAGTCTCGCCTTCGCGGCCCAGACCTATACGGATCTATCCAGGGAGTACGATGGATTGGGACGACTGGTACAGGTCAAGTCACCCAATCCTCGAGGGGGCACCAACCCGGTGACCACGATGTTCCAGTACGACAAGTTGGGGCGAACCACCAAGACCCTGAATCCGGATGGTACATCCATCTCGACGAGTTTCACGGCGGCCCCCGAAGGGCTCTGGATTCGTACGGTCGATGAGAAGGGCAATGTCTCACGGGTACTCGTGGACGCAAACAGCCGCACGGTCCGAAGCGAGGATGAGAAAGCCCCAAGCGCTATCCTCGCAACCACTTACGAATACGGCCCCTTCGGAGTGTTGCGCAAAGCGCGGGACAGCGCGAACAATGAGGTACTCTTCGAATACGACTCCTGGGGGCGGCGAACACGCCAAGTAGACCCTGATTCGGGTGAAGATCTCACGACGTTCAATCCCTTTGGTGATGTGGTCCAAACCAGGGATGGAAACGGAACTGTCACACAATTCCAGCACGACGCACACGGCCGAGTCGTGCGGTTCGACAGCACCAAGGACGGACGGTCCACGTTCGAATGGGACCAGGGTGCTCATGCCAAGGGGAGGATGACCACCAGCACCCGCCACGGAGACCTCTCCACCACACTGGACGACATCGTTGTGGGGTATGCCTTTGACAGCCAGGGGAGACCCGAAACGGAAACCTGGAGCATTGAAACCCGGCTCTACACGCTAAGCAGGACCTACGACGCCCATGGGCGCCCGTCGCAGCTCACCTATCCCTCTGTCCAGGGGCAGGCGCTCCGGGTTGAGCATGGGTACTCCTCCTGGAACGGGCAGCTCACCGTCGTCAAGGAGCCAGGCACGTCTGGCACGGTGCATTGGCGCGCCGATGCCGTCACTAAGTTGGGACAGCTCTCACAGGAGACGTTTGGAAATGGAGTGGTCACACGTCGGCTATACGATGTCCTGGGGCGGCTCAAGTTCATCGACAGCAAGCTCCAACCTGCTGGCACCCCCATCCAGGCGCTGGCATATGACTATGAATCGAATGGCAATCTCCGAACTAGGCATGACCGCATCGCCAAGACCTCCGAGAGCTTTGCCTACGATGCGCTCGACCGGATCACACGCTGGTCCGTCACACAAAACTGCAACACCTCGATACTGAGCTACGGATACGACGACCTGGGCAATTTGACCTCGCGTACCGTTGCGCAAGGTACAGGGGTCGGTGGCACCTATACCTATGGTGCGGGGACAGCGGGTCCCCACGCAATCACGGGCTCCGCCGAGGGTACGTACACCTATGATAGTGGAGGCAACCAGCTTGAAGCGCCCGGCCGCTCGGCACAGTTCACGGGCTTCCGACTGCCCTCATCGATAACAGACGGGGTGAAGACGGTGTCGTTCCGGTACGACGCGCTCCAGCGACGTGCTGTGAAGCAAAGCACGGATGGCTCTGTGACCAGCTATGTAGGCGGACTTTACGAAGAGCGCCGGACGCTGGATGGGACAGTTGTCCATGCGTTCCTGGTGCAAGGTGCGGGACGGGCCGTAGCGCAGGTTGTCTGGAAGGCCGTTGCCGGCAATCCGACATTGGAGAAACGGTGGTTCTATCTCCATCAGGACCACCTTGGCTCGCTGGAAAGTCTGACCGATGCTTCTGGCGCCGTCGTGCTCAGGTCGAAACACGAGCCCTTCGGACAACGAAGGCAGCCCGGCAACCTGACGGCACCGGAGACCACTTCGCCCGGAGACATGCGTCTCGGCTTCACGGGACACGAACACGACGACGAACTACGCCTCATCAACATGCGCGGGCGAATGTATGACCCCCAGACGGGGCGATTCCTGAGCCCAGATCCAAGCGTCCAGGCTCCCCTCTTCGGACAGTCATTCAATCGCTACAGCTACGTCCTGAACAACCCTCTGCGGTTCTCGGACCCATCTGGATTCGTCACGTCGGAGCGGGTGACCTACTACGACAGTTGGTACGGTGGCTATGTTTCGCGAGACTTCGCTGCCGGCACCCCTGCATCGTCCTTTTCCCCTGACCTCGGCTGGGGAACCATGGAGGGATTCTTCGCCGCACTTCATGGCCGCAGTCTGGACCCAATCATTCGGACGGAGTCGTCCACTGAAGGCTCTTCCAGCACGTCATACACCAATCGCTCACATGAAGGAAAATCCATGCTAGGGACGATTGTGCGTGAACTACGCTATGGGCCTGCACCTAGCGCCTCTGCGCTCAGTGGGTACCTACTTCTCGTCTACTATCACTGGACTCAATCCTACACTGGGGTGCTCATGGGTGCGACCTATGGAGCAATACCTTTCTCGAATCTTTTGCCTCTCCCCGACGGAATGTCAGACGACGCACGATTTGGCTTCTCGCTAGGACTGGGAGCCGCCAGCGCGGTGGAGTTCCTCACCGGGCTCGCCTCCATCGCTCGCGGAGTGGGTGAATCAGGCACGGCTATGGGCTCCATGCTATTTACTGACGTCGGCATCCTTACCGCACCACTAGCCATTGACGGCGCTGCAGCGATTTACACCGGACGAGTGCTAGTGCTTGATTCGTCCCTAAAGGCCAGCCGGGCATTGAACATATTAGCTGGCGACATCGTAGCACATATGATGAGCGGATCCGGTGGCCCGGGATCGGGCGGAGGTTCAGGATCGTCTGGAATGACCATTGGTGGACGCCCGTGGCGAGCACACAAGGTTGGAGACACCGCGTGCCAAAGCGGTTGCGAAGATGTCGCCACGGAGATCCAGAGAAGAATGGGTGGCGACATCAAAGTCATCACACAACCGCATGGGCATGGATACCTTGGCGGAATGAGAGATCCGGGCGGCATTGAATTCAAAAATCCTGCTGGCCACCAACCGCCCTGGACGTTTCATGTCGTCGTCACCAAGAATGGACGCGTGTATGATGCTTTTACGGGGCCCGCTGGCGAAGCATTCTCAGCATACAAGGCTCGATGGGAATTCGCCGATGTCATCAATTTTGGATTCTAGCGACACATGACCTCTATTTTTGATTTTCTCCGGCAGGTTGAACAGCGCCCATCCATGTATCTCGGATACATGAACAATCAACGAGAGGAACAACTCTCCAGCCTGGAATTCGTCATCATGGGATACACCTGCGCCATTCAACAACACCAACTGGTTGAACCCACTTTGAACTTCCGAGAAGACTTCGGGAACTTCCTACGACAAAAGTATGGATGGAGCATGTCAACTGGGCCTATTGGTGCCGTGCTACGGGAGTACTCGGACAAGGAAACATCATGGAAAGTCTTCTGGACGCATGTTTGGGAGTTTGAGCGCAGCCTTATGGCGCATTGAACTACCCGCTGCCCTTATTCAGTCGCCCGACGCGGAGTGACGGCGAGTTGAAGGGTGGGCCCCTCGGGGCCGCTGGAGTCCTTTTCGGGACTCGGCGGCCCCGTGGTGTTTCTGGGAACCCGGAGCCGACGCACGGCGGCGTGCGTTGACCTCGAAGCGGGCGTGAGTCCACGCTAGGTCATGGTCGACCACGCGCAGGTGACGGCGGCACCGCTGGAGCGGAGTGCTTCGTGGGCCCTCATGGCGCAGGTGCTGCTGACTGGCGCCCTTTTCGCCGCGGTGCCGTATGCGGCGTCGATGGTGCCGTTCGAGCGCATCTACATCGACGGTCCCTACAATGCCCCGCATGCGCAGGACCCGCTGTATCCGGTCCGCACGGCGCTGATTGTCGCCGGACTCGTGATTCCGGTCCTCGCGCTGCCCTTCGCCGTCATTGGCTGGAGGCGGAGGCAAACGCATCCGGGGCCCGCGATGCTTCAGGCGAGTCTGCTGCTCAGTGCCTTCGTCATCGGGTGGCGGAACTATCCCTACTATGCGCTGGGCATCTACCGGGCCTATGTCGGCGAAGCGCGGGTCTACGATTTCGACCCGGTCGGGCTCTATCCATTCCGCGAGGCGGGCGGCGTGCCTTTCCACCTGGGCGTGCTGTTCCTCTACCCCATCGCGGCCGTGGCGGTGCCTCGCATCGGTTATCGGCTCTTCCAGGAGAAGAAGCGGATGACGCGTGCGTTCGCCATCGGCGTGCTGCTCAGCCTCGCCACGACGGTGCTCGCGTTCGCCAGCACACCGGATTACATGCACTGGTTCATGGACTGAGCAGCCGCGCTCGGAGACCGTTCCGCGAAGGCAATCGGCAATCAGGGACCTTGGGGGGTGCCTGGAAGACAGCGGCCGCGCGCCAGCCCGAATGGTCTGGAGGCATCCCTGCGACGAGGCGCGGCAGGTGCTCTTCCGGCGACTCGTGGATGAGCAGCTTGGCTGAGGACGACAGGCCCTCGCGTCCCGACTTCCGCGTTGACGACGCGAGGGCTCGTACGGGGAGGTGTGCTCATGCCGGAGGTCCATCACAGGACGGTGAAGGTGGACGGCATCGACATCTTCTATCGCGAGGCCGGCCCCGAGGACGCCCCCGTGGTGCTGCTACCGCATGGCTATCCGTGCTCGTCGTTCCAGTTCCGGAACCTGTTGCCGGCGCTGGGAGATTCGTGGCGGTTGATTGCGCCGGACCATCCGGGCTTCGGGTACAGCGAGACTCCGGACGCGAGTCGGTTCGACTACACGTTCGACGGATATGCGCGGTACCTGGAGCGGTTCGTGGAGACGCTGGGGCTCACGCGCTACGCGCTGTATCTGCATGACTACGGCTCGCAGTTCGGGTTCCGGCTCGCGTTGAAGGCGCCGGAGCGCGTAGCGGCGCTCGTCATCCAGAACGGCGACATCTACGAGGACGCGTTCGGACCGAAGTACCAACCACTTCGGGAGTACTGGGAGAACCCGACGGCGAAGGGGCGCGAGAATCTCGCCGCGGCGGTGAGCGAAGAGGGCTTCCGGGGCGAGTTCATCGGAGAGATTCCGGAGTCTCTGGTCGACCGTGTGAGCCCGGACCTGTGGACGCTGTCCTGGCTGCTGGTGCAGCGGGAGCTGCGCAAGGAACACTGGGTCCATCTGCTCGCGGATCTGCGAACGACGCTGGCGTGGATGCCGAGGTTCCAGGCGTACCTGCGTGAGTTCCAGCCGCCGACGTTGATTGTGTGGGGGCCACACGACGGCTACATGCCCGAGGAGTCGGCGCGGGCGTACTTGCGAGACCTGCCGGATGCGGAGCTGCATCTGCTCGACGCGGGGCACTGGGCGCTGGAGACGCACCTGGATGAAATCGCGTTCCTCATGCGGCGCTTCCTTCAGCGTGTGCATGCGTCGCGGGCGGAGGGCGCGGCCTACGTCACATGATGCGTCGACGGGCTTCGATGACCTGGTGGGCCCAGGTACCGGCGTCGTGGCCCGCCTGAGGGAAGTCGAAGCGGCCTTCCTCGATGAGCTGGACGAGGCGGTCATCTCGCGCGACCAGGTGCGGAACCTTCCAGGGAAAGCTGAGCACCGCCGAACCTCGCTCCGCGTAGTCCTCGTGGGCGATGAGCGATTCCAGATATCGCGCGTACAGGTCGAAGAAGCGGTCCACATTCGAGGCGAGTGGCAGTGCGTAGCCTTCTTCGTAGGAGTCGACCCAAACCACGGGCTGATATCCCTCGGCATCCGCGAGTCCCGGCACGGTCGCGAAGTAGTGGGCAAGGAACGGGGTTCCCGCGAAGACGACGAAACGCGCGAACAAGTCCCCCTGCCAGCTTGCCCGCAGCTCTCGGTTCCGCTCGGCCACCGCATTGACTGAGTCGTCCCACTGAAGAATCGAAATACCAGCGACATCCGCCGCCAGAATCGCCTTGCTCATCCGGGAATAGACACTCGCGAGCATGGGGTCCAACGGAGTGCCTTCGACCAATGCCCCTGGCGCAGGAGGACGCGAGCTCGCTGGAGGAATGACCTGCCGCAGGCCCAGTCGCTGGCAGACGTCGAGCAATCCGTCGAGTCCCGGCAAGAGCGGCGTTGCCATCACCGACCACCCCATTTGCCCATCGAACCGTAGAGTCGTTCCAGCATCGTCATCACAGCCGTCTCCGCCTCTTCGGGTGTGCGACCTCGGCCGAGAACATCATCGACCCGGTGATACCAGGGCTGGAATTCATGATCGATGATCTCCGCGACCTTCCTGACGTCAGCCGGGGATGCATGGGGACGCGCCCGTCCGAACTGCATCCAGAGCGCATTGATGCGGCGATGGACTGACACCTCGACCACCGCGAGGTTGCTCGCCGCATTGATGTTCTCCGCGGGGAAGAGATGCGCGTACTGGAGCGGCCGCCGATGGTGGACTGGCCATCGCTCGGGGTCGATATCCATGACGCGTTCGAGTCGCGGGTTGAGTGACTTGTAGAAGCGGCGCGCTTGTTCACGAATCGCGGTCTTCTCGCTGGACTCAAGAGGTGTCCCAGCAAGGCGTTCGATGCGGGCCATGAGAGCACGCAGCTCGCTCCGTTCGCCGGTCGTGAGCGCTCGCTCTCCTTCGAGCTGAGCCTTCGTCCACAGTCGCTCGAATGCGCGGCCCTCGCTCTGGGACACCCGGGACAGCATGGTCCGCAGCCAGCCAGTTGCGGCCTCTTTGCCCTGACGCAGAGCCTTCCAAACGACGCCACCACCTCGAACCGCGAGGAAGCCAGCGCCCCTGATGGCGACAGCGCCCACGTACCAGAGCGCCAGTTCCTGCACGCCGCGCTGAGCCAGCCAGGTGAATCCCTCCGCGACACCTTCTCGCCAGCGCCGCACGATGTCCTCGTGCATCGCCCGGTACTCAGCGGCGACCTCCGGTTCGAGCCCCGTCGGCGTCTCGAAGCCGACGACTCGCGCGGACTCCACCCAACCGTCACCCTCTCCCCGACTGTGCTTCAGCCGGATTCCAAACCGCACCGTGCGAGGCCCCATGCCGTCCTGGAAGGCGCGTGTGAGCCGAACCACCTCAAGACCTACTCGTGGCGCTGGCACCAACGGAGAACCACCTGCTCCGCTCCGAATCACCTGGAAGCGGCGCAGTTCCCATCCCGCCACACGACCGTCCTCCAGCACCGCGTCGGCCTCCAGCCAGACCTCGCCCCCATTGGGAACACCGACCCCAGCCAGGAGACGTGTCAGCCCCGATGGGACCTCGTCGGGCACGGTGTCACCAGCCCACTGCACCGGAAGCGTCCTGGCCTCGGGTGGGCGCTCCGCGTGGCGATGGAACGCATAGTCCACCGACCACTTTGACTCGTTCCGGCGCAGAGACAACACCACCTGCCCCGTACGCTCCAGACCGTAGCCAGCGAGCACCTCTCTCAGTGCGTCCCGAGTATCGGCCGCTCCTGCCAGACCTCCTCGATGGTCCACGCGCTCATGCGACTCGTAGCCAGTCCAGGTGAGCGCACCTCGCTCCGACCAGAACGTCAGCGTCAGGCGAGCCCCTATCGAGTCGATGTCGCGAACAGTCGCGCCTACCTGCTTGACGACCCGGGCGACCTCTGCCTCGGCGGCCCGCTGCATCTCGGACCCGTTTTGCTCTGTGACAGCGCCTCGCCCCAGCCAGACGTTGCCACCCGAACCTTCCAAGGTCGTCGCACAGCCCGACACCGCAAGCAGGATGAACAGCAACCTCAACCAGCCCATCGGCACAGCCGAATCCATGAGCCGCCCAACCCTGCAGACACGACTCTCGTTGGTATGCTGACCGCCCCCACGACACCGCATGACAGGCAGCCGCATTCAGTCGCCCTCGGCATGACCTCTAGGGAACTTCATGGCCTCCATCTTCGACATGCTTCGACTCGTCGAGAAATCCCCCGAGATTTACCTCACCTATCTCGAAGAGGAGCGTGGCCTGCAGCTCCGCAGCCTCATGGTCCTCATCGCCGGATATACAGAGGCAGTCAGGGCCCATGGCATCAAAGAGCCGTTCATCGACTTCAATGGCGAGTTCGCCCGATATCTTCGAAGTCGATTCGGATGGAGCACGTCGGGCGGCGCCATCGGGGCCATCATCGGGGAAAGCCCCACCACGGATGTAGCCTGGGAACGGTTCTGGCCCCTCCTCTGGGAATTCGAAAAGAGCCTGAACCTTCCCGCTGACTAAGGCAGCACGTACGTCACCGGCTTCGGCAACATCACGCGGACGTCATCTCCCGCGCGGAGGACACCAGGCCGGTCCACCCAGGCCACCAGGCCCCGGCGCTCCCACGCGGCCTTCACGAAGCGACTCGCCAGCTTCACCCGGTCCGGATGGTGCTCCTCGATGACCTTCCCCGGTCCGATGCACGGCTCGTTCTCCCCTTCCACCGCGAGCACCGCGTCGTCGGGAAAGAACAGCCGCGTCCCTGGCGGCACGTGCGTCAGCCTTGGCACCCCCGTCAGCTCCAGGTTCGCACCCAGCCACGACGCGAGCACCTTCGGCACTCCGAGCGTCTCCGCCACCAACGCCAGCTCCTCCGTCGACACCAGCGAGAGCTGCCGCGTGTTCCGGATGGGCGTCCCCTTCGGGTACCACGGCGTGCGCACGTCCGCCGGCCTCGTGTGCCCCGCGTGCCGGTCCCCTTCGATTCCCTCGAAAGTCACCCGCACCTCGGGCAACTCCCGAGTCACGAAGGTCTTCTTCTCGGTGCACACCAGGACGCGGACCGCACGGCCCACGAGCCGCGGAGAACGGGAAGGCATGGCCCCGTTCTACTCCAGTCCACGCCCTCGCCGCCTCACAGCAGCGACAGTTGCTGCGGCTTGCCTCCCAGCGGCCGGGCATCCACCCCCGCGTCCCGCAGCGCCTGCGCCAGCTCCTCCGCGAAGCCGTGACACGTAATCACCTCGCTCGCCCCTGTCGCCTTCACGTAGGCCATCAGCGATGGGAAGTCCGCGTGGTCCGACACCGGAAACGCCACGTCCGCGCCGTACCGCCGCGCCGCGCCCGGGTCCATCGCCCATCCCGTCAGCACCGCCGTGCCTCGTGGCCACAGATGCGCCAGCGCTCCGCCCCGCGCCTGATGCGGCGGGAAGAACAGCACCTCGCCCGGCTCCACCTTCCCGTGGAAGCACCGCAAGTTTTCAATCGGCACGCCCAGCTCCGCGTAGAGCTGCGCCACCTCGAAAATCGACGAGTGCGCCACCAGCGAGAATCCCTTGCCCGCCAGAAACTTCATCGCCTCCTGGCTCTTGCCCAGCGGATAGCCCAGCACCACCGGCACCGCGTCCCGCTCGAGCTGCCGCCGAATCCACGCCTCCACCTGCCCCCACACCTCGTCGCGCGGCGGGAAGCGGTAGCGCGGATGACCGAAGGTCGACTCGATGACGAGCGTGTCGCACTCCGCCACCTCCGTCGCCTCCGTCGTCAGCGACGGCACCACGTTCAAATCCCCCGTGTAGACGACACGCCGCCCATCCGCGCGGATGACTCGAAGCTGCGCGCTGCCCAGGATGTGCCCCGCCGGCAACAGCTCCAGCACCAACGGTCCCAACTCGAACGGACGGCGATACGGCGCGGCCAGCGGCGCACTCACCGGCCCCAGCCGATGCTCCATGAAGCGCAGCGTCGCCGCCGTGGCGATGGTGCGCTCATGCCTGGCGATGTGGTCCGAATGCCCGTGGCTCACGAAGCTCAGCGGCGACTTGCGCTTCGCATCCAGGGACAGGAGGGTGCCCGTCAGGTGCAACCCGTTTCGACGCAGCTCCACGCTCATGAGAAGGGTCCCGGATATAGCGCGTCCACTCACCCGTGGGCCGCTTCTCTCGCGACCTCCGCCTGTCCGCCCGGGGAGCAGCCCCCGGTGTCAGCCCGTCCCCTGCACTCCCCGTCGCCTTGACTTCCACCACGTCCAGGCCGGCGACCCCAGCTCCGCCACCAGCACCCCCGTCAGGATGAGCCCACCGCCCATCGCCTCCGGCGCGCCCAGCACCTCGTAGCCCAGCACCACCGAGTACATCGACGCGAACACCGGCTCCAACGCGTAGATGACCGCCGCGCGCACCGCCGACGTCCGCGCCTGTGCCCACGTCTGGATGCTGATGGCCAGCGCGCTCGGCAACAGCCCGCACACCAGCACCGCCGTCACCAGCGACGGATTCCACTCCACCTTGCGCGTCACGAAGGGCAGGCACGCCGCCGATAACAGCGCCACGCCCCACAACTGGACCGCCACCATCCCCAGCACGCCCTCCTTCGACGCGTAGCGCTCCGTGAGGGTGATGTGCCCCGCGTACGCCACCGCACAACCCAACGACAGCAGCTCTCCCACGCTCAGCCAGCCGCCCCCCTCGCCCGGCGCGGGCCGCGTGAGCAGGTAGAGCCCCACCGCCGACAACGCCACGCCCATCAGCGCCGCGGGCTTCGGCATCCGCCGGAACACCAACAGCGACAACAGCGGGACGAACAGCACCGCCATCCCGGTGATGAACGCCGAACGCGACGGCGTGGTGAGCGTCAGCCCCCACGTCTGGAGCGCGAAGCCCAGGAACAGGAAGGTGGCCAGCACCGAGCCATGGCGCAGGTTCGTCGGGGAGAACACCTGTCGCCCCGCCAACGCGCTCAGCACCAGCGCGCCCACCCCGAAGCGAAGCGCGAGGAAGGTGAAAGGGTCCGCGAAGCTCAGGGCGTCCTTCACCACCACGAAGGTGACGCCCCAGATGAGGGTGATGAAGAGCAGCGCGCCGTCCGCCTGGAGGCCCTTGAGTCGCTCCAGGCGTGTTGGCCCGCGCCCCATGCTGTCGGGAGTGGAGATGCTCACGGAAGTCCTCACGACGCGAAGGCGCGGCGCGGGTGCTTTTGACTCACCGCGAGCCCTCACGCAACCCCGGCGACTTCAGCGCCCGGAGTCCCGCTCCAGGACCACCAATCGCTTGGAGCGCCCCGCGGCGTCCCAGGCCTCGTTCGTCCGCCGGGTCAGTGCGTCCGATGACCGACGAAAGCCCACCCTCTCGAACGTTCGCAGCGACGCGGCGTTGTCTTCGTCCACATCCGCCTGGACGCTCGGCTCCCCTTGTCGGTGTGCCTCCACCAGCAGACAGGCCAACAGCTGCGTGGCCACGCCCATCCGCCGGGCCTGCGGCGCCACCACCAGCGAACGCACCCAGACGCCCTCCAGCGGCAACCCCTCCTGCCGATACGAATCCACCCAGGCGAAGCCGTGAAGCCTCCCCTTCGCGTCCAGCGCACCCGCCGCCGCGCCCCGGCGCTCGGAGTCCTCCAGCCCCCAACGCTCGCGAAGCTGCCGGCGCAGGAAGCTGGCGGACACCACCAGTCGCTCGCTCGCGAAGAGGAGCAGGGCGTCCTGGTCCTCCGCCCGCAGCAGTCGGACCGCCAGCGGCCCCACCAGGTGGCGCCGCAGCGGTTTCGACCAGCCGGAGAAGAAGAAGTCCCTCACACCCCGATAGACTAGCCGGGTCTCGGGCCTCGCCCACGCGGTCGCCAGGGTCCGCTGGGCCACCCAGAGCGCCGGCCGGAAGGGCCTGGGCAACGGCACCCGCCACCGGCCGCGCCGCAGCGCCACCACCCGGCCGAGCACTTCCCCACCCGAGCGCTCCTCCGCGCCCAGCAGCGTGGCCGTCCTCCAGGGGCTCGTGGACACCACCACCCGCGCCGTCAGCATCCGCGCCTGACGCACCAGCACCACGTCCCCGCGCGACGTCGCGCCAGGCCCACAGCGCAGCACCCTCACCGCGTCACCGACGCGCAGCAGGGGATACAGGTCCTGGCTTACACCTCGCACCCAGAGCTTCTGGCCCGGAGGCAGCGCCTCCAGCACGTCCAGCAGCACCTCGGTGGACGGCGTCTTCCGCGGCGGCACGCGCCACCTCCAGGGAAGTCCGGCCCCACACGAGCCTTCCCCTGTCGCTCGTCCGCCGGAATCTACCCGCTCCCCTCTCCCACACCAACCGACGCGAGGCGACTGGAACCCGGGGCCCTATCCCGCGCGCTCCGGGCTCGCTAAGAGAGGAGCGCCGCCCCGCCGGGAGGTGGCTCAAGGAGGAGTGAGGTCATGGACGCGACGCCCGAGGGCTCGCTGGTGCCACAGCAGGGGTGGTGGAGCCGCAACTGGAAGTGGTTCGTGCCGGTGGGCTGCCTGGGCGTGCTGGCCTCGTGCGGCTGCCTGGGCTTCGCGCTCGTGGGGCTCGGCTACTCGTCGTTGAAGAACATGGACGCCTTCACGGAGGCGGTGGCCATTGCCCGTTCCGACGCGGAGGTGCGCACCGCGCTGGGCTCGCCCATCGACAACGGACTGCCCAAACAGACGTCGGTGCGGACCGTCAACGGCGTGACGCACGCGCGGCTGGCCATTCCCCTCGACGGGCCCCAGGCCGACGGCATGCTGCACGTCGACGCCAAGAAGCAGGGCGAGGGCGAGTGGCGGTACGACACCCTCGCGGTGGAGCTGGAGGACGGCACGCGCATCGACCTGCGCGACGACGCACCCCAAGCGCCCGACGCGTTCCCCGAGGACGAAGGCGCGGAAGAAGCACCCCTGCCACCTCCAACGGAGCCGCCCGCTGGAGACGAGGACGCCCCGGAGCGCGGACGCGACAGCGACATCGAGCTGTAGGCACGAACACCGGAAACGACGAAGGGGCGGCGCGGGGACACTGCCCCACGTCGCCCCTCGCCTTGAGCCCCTTGCGGGCCGGAGTGCTACTTCAGCTTGTGCAGCTCCGTGCGCAGCTCGGGGAGGACCTTGAAGAGGTCCGCGACGATGCCGTAGTCGGCCACCTGGAAGATGGGAGCCTCGGCGTCCTTGTTGATGGCGACGATGGTCTTCGAGCTCTTCATGCCCGCCAGGTGCTGGATGGCGCCGCTGATGCCCGCGGCGATGTACAGCGACGGAGCGACGACCTTGCCCGTCTGGCCGACCTGCAGGTCGTTGGGAACCCAACCCGCGTCACACACCGCGCGGGACGCGCCCACCGCGGCGCCCAGTTCGTCCGCCAGCGCTTCAATCTCCTTGAAGTCGCCCTTGGTGCCACGGCCGCCGGAGATGACGACCTTCGCCTCGGTCAGCTCCGGGCGAGCGCTCTTCACTTCCTTGAACTCGACGAACTTGGTCTTCGACGCTTCGACCTTCGGCGCGAAGGCCTTCACCTCGGCGGCGCCCTCGCCCGTACCGGCGGCGGCGAACTCCGTGGCGCGCACGGTGAACACCTTCACCGGCGTGGTGAGCTTCACCTCGGCGAACACGTTGCCGGCCCACATGGGACGGTTGAAGGTGATGTCCGCGCCCGAGCCGTTCAGGCCGGTGATGTCCGTGGCCATGGCGGCCTTCAGACGCGCGGCGAGGCGGGGCAGCAGGTCCTTGCCCTGGGCGGTGGACGCCATGCCCACGTAGTCCGCCTTCAGCTCGGTGGCGAGCGTGGCGAGAACGGGGGCGTAGGTCTCCGCGAGGTAGTGCTCCAGCTCCGCGGCGGCGCCCACATGGACGGCCTTGGCGCCGGTGCCCTTGAGTTCGTCGGCGACCTTCGCGGGGTCCTTGCCGATGAGGGCGATGTGCAGCTCCGCGCCGGCCTTGTCGGCCAGCTGCTTGCCCGCGGTGATGGCGTTGAGAGAGGCCTTGCGAAGGTGCCCGTCCGGCTGCTGCTCGGCGACGATGAGAACGATTGGCATGGGAGTGTCTCCGTATCTTCCGAGAGGGTTAGACGACCTTCGCCTCGTTGCGCAGCTTGTCCACCAGCGTGGCCACGTCCGGCACCTTGATGCCGGCCTTGCGCGCGGGCGGGGACGAAAGCTTCACGATCTGGATCTTCGGGGCGACATCCACGCCCAGCTTCTCCGGCGTCAGCTCCTCGATGGGCTTGCTCTTCGCCTTCATGATGCCCGGGAGGCTGGCGTAGCGCGGCGTGTTGAGGCGCAGGTCCGTCGTCACGACGGCGGGCAGCTGGCACTCCAGCGTCGCCAGCCCGTTGTCGACCTCGCGAATCACTCGCACGGCCTTGCCGTCCGCGGTCAGCGTCACGGCGGGGACCTTGTTCTTCTCCTGCTCGCTCTCCATCGACTCCACCTTGGAGGCGAACGTGGCCTGACCCCAGCCCAGGAACTCGGCCAGGTACTGGCCCACCTGGTTCTGGTCGTCGTCGATGGACTGCTTGCCCAGGATGACGAGGTCCGGCTTCTCCTTCTCCGTCACCTTCTGGAGCAGGGCGGCGATGCCGAACTGGTCCAACGGACCGGTGTGGTTCACCCACACGGCGCGGTGAGCCCCCATGGCCAGGGCGTGCCGGAGCTGCTCCTGCACTTCCTTGCCACCGATGGACACCACCACCACTTCACCCTGGTGCTTGGCGACGAGCCGGAGACCTTCCTCCACGCCAATCTCGTCGAAGGGGTTGATCTTGTACTTGAGCCCCTCCTGCACGATGCCCGAGCCGTCGGGCTTCACCTTGATTTTGGACTCGGGGTCTTCCACGCGCTTGGCGGTGACGAGGATCTTCACGGCTGGGCTTCTCCTTGCGGGAGGCGTTTATGAAGGCTGGAAAACAGTCCGTGCGGTCCGCATTGACGCGACGCGCGAACGGTCTGGGTTAATAGGCATCCGGGTGTCACGGCGGCAATGGGAAACGGCCGCCGGACACAGTTCTGCTTTTCTACCTGAACAGTTCCTTCGCGATGACGAGCCGCTGGACCTGACTGGTGCCCTCGTAGACCTGGATGAGCTTGGCGTCTCTCATCAGCTTCTCGACGGGGTACTCCTTGATGTAGCCGTAGCCGCCGTAGACCTGGACCGCGTCGGTGGCGACCTTCATGGCCATGTCCGCGGCGAAGGACTTGGCGTAGCTGGACTGCAGGGTGTTGCGCTGCCCCTGGTCCAACAGCCACGCGCTCTCGTAGGTGAGCATGCGGGCCGCGTGGGTGTTCATGGCCATGTCGGCGATCATGAACTGGATGGCCTGGTGCTCGATGATGGGCTTGCCGAACGTCTTGCGCTGCGAGGCGTACTCCATGGAGTGCTCGAGCGCGGCGCGGGCGATGCCCACGGAGAACATGGCGGTGAGCGGGCGACTGTTGTCCAGGGTCGCCATGGCGATGGCGAAGCCCTGGCCCTCTTCACCGATGCGGTTCTTCACCGGGACGCGCACGTCCTCGAACGTCAGCGACACGGTGTCGCTGGCGCGCTGGCCCATCTTGTTCTCGTGCTTGCTGACGGTCAGCCCCGCGGGGCGACCTTCCACGACGAAGCAGGTGATGCCCTTGTGCTTCTTCGTCTTGTCCACCGTGGCGAACACCGTGTACTGCTCGGCGTGGCCACCGTTGGTGATGAAGCACTTGGCGCCGTTGATGACGTACTCGTCACCCTCACGGCGCGCCGTCGTCTGCATGTTGGCGACGTCGCTGCCGGCCTCCGGCTCGGTGAGACAGAAGGAGGAGAACTTCAGCCGCTCGGCGAAGTGGCTCAAGAGGCGCTTCTTCTGGTCCTCGGAGCCGTGGAGGATGATGGGGAGGTTGGCCAGGTCGTTGGCGATGATGGACGTGGCCACGCCCGCACAGCCCCAGCTCAGCTCCTCCGCCACAATCGTCTGGTCCAGGTGCGACAGGCCCACGCCGCCGTACTCCGCGGGGGCCGCCATGTTGAGCAGGCCCAGCTCGAACGCCGTGGCGAGAAGGTCCCGGGGGAAGGTGGCCGTCTCGTCGTAGTGCGCCGCCTTGGGGCGAACCACCTCGCGGGCATACTTGCGCGCCGCCTGCTGGAGCGCGCGCTGGTCCTCGGTGAGCTGGAATTCCATGAGATTCCTCGGGGTGCGTCGACGTGTTGATTCGGAAGTCAACGAATACATGCCGCGCCGCGAAATCTCCAGCCCAACCCGCCTGGGAAAGTGGAGCCCAGGGGGGCGGGCGACACCCCGGGGGCCACGAAGGCCCTCCGGGGACCCAGGGTGCGTCTACTTCTTCGCCTTGGGGACCTTTTCCCAATCCGCGAGGAACTTCTTGATGCCCGCGTCGGTGAGCGGGTGGTTCGCCAGCTGGGTGATGACGCTGTAGGGCAGCGTGGCGACATGCGCGCCCATGCGGGCGGACTGGAGCACGTGCACGGGGTTGCGCACGCTGGCGACCAGCACCTGCGTGTCGAAATCGTAGTTCTGGTAGATCTCCAAGATGTTGGAGATGAGCTCCATGCCGTCCTGGGAGATGTCGTCCAGCCGTCCGACGAAGGGCGACACGTAGGTGGCGCCGGCCTTGGCGCACAGCAGGGCCTGGTTGGCGGAGAAGATGAGGGTGACGTTGGTGCGGATGCCCTCGGCGGTCAGCGCCTTGACGGCCTTCACGCCCTCGACGCCCATGGGAATCTTCACGACGACGTTGTCGTGAATCTTCGCCAGCACGCGGCCCTCGGCGATGAGCCCGTCGGCGTCCAGGGACACGGCCTCCGCGCTGATGGGGCCGTCGACGATGGAGCAGATCTCCCGGATGGTCTCTTCCAGCCCGCGGCCGACCTTGGCCAACAGGGACGGGTTCGTGGTGACGCCGTCCACGCAGCCCATGGCGTGGGCCTTGCGGATTTCCTCGACGTCCGCGCTGTCGATGAAGAACTTCATCTCGTCACTCTCCTGGGTGGCCCGGTGAAGGGCTGGAAAAGGAATCGGCCTGGGGGGCCGGGCGAGCAGGCGCGTAACCGATGCCCCCCCACGCGTCAAGGGTGGCCACGGTGGTGTCCGGCAGGTACAAGGCGAAGCCGACGCCATGGCCCGCTCCCCTCGCTCCGCCGTCAAGAAGCCCCGTCTGCGCGCCCTCCCCGGCCGCTCCACGCCAGCCCCTTCGTCCGAGCCCGAGCCGGACGACGAGGCGCTGCTCGCATGCGCACGCGATGTGCTGGAGGCGGAGGCGAACGCCATCCTCGGCGTGACGACGCGGCTGGGCGCGCCCTTCCTCAAGGCCGTGCGGCTGGTGCGCGCGTGCGCGGGCCAGGTGATTGTCACGGGCATGGGCAAGGCGGGCCACATCGGCCAGAAGCTCTCCGCCACGCTGGCCTCCACCGGCATCCGCTCCGTCTTCCTGCACCCCGCGGAGGCCGTGCATGGGGACCTGGGGCGCGTGGCGCGCGGAGACGTCATCCTCGCCCTGTCCAACAGCGGCTCCACCGAGGAGCTGCTGCGACTGATGCCCGCCTTCAAGCGCATGGCCACGCCGGTCATCGCGCTGACGGGGGATGCGCAAAGTCCCCTGGCGAAGGGCTCGGACGTGGTGCTGGACATCGGCCGCATCGCGGAGGCGTGTCCCATGGGCATGGTGCCCACCGCGTCCACCGCCGCGCTGCACGCCTTGGGCGACGCGCTCACCATGGCGGTGATGCGCTCGCGCCCCTTCGGCACGGATGAATACGCGCTCCTGCATCCCGGTGGGAAGCTGGGCCGCTCCGTGCAGCGCGTCTTCGAGCTGATGCGCACCGGACCGGCCAACCCGCTGGTGCGCGACATCGCCCCGCTGTCGGAGGTCGTCGGGGTGATGACGAAGACGCCGGGGCGTCCGGGAGCCGCGTGCGTGGTGGACCGAAGGGGACGGCTGGTGGGCATTTTCACGGACGGCGACTTGCGCCGCCGCGTGGAGCAGGGCCTCACCGACTTCGCCATCCCCGTGCGCGACATCATGGGGAAGCAGCCGCGGTGCGTGACGCCGGACACCCTGGTCATCGCCGCCACCGCGCAGATGCGCGAGCTGCGCGTGGACCAACTCCCCGTGGTCGACGTCGAGGGCCGCGCCGTGGGCCTGCTCGACGTACAGGACCTGCTCGCCGCGAAGTTCGTCTGAGCACTCGGGCGGCGCGTGGCTGCTTCCGGGTGGCTCACTCCGACGGAGGCTCCCGCGCGCCGGACTCGACGTCGTGCCACGGAGCAGACGAGCGACTCGGAGCATCGGGCGGCGGCTTCCCAGTGGCTCACTCCGACGGAGGCTCCCAGCGCGCCGGACTCGATGGCGTGCCACGGAGCAGACGGGGGACTCTGAGCATCGGGCGTCGCGTGACGCCCGTGCTCGATTTGGCACCTACTGCGTGAGCTTCGCCTGGAGCCCCGCCTTGTTGGCGTAGTCCGGCGCGTCCGTGGCCAGCTTCTCCCACAGGGCCTTGGCGCCCTTGTCGTCGCCCTTGGCCTTGAGGGTGTCGCCCAGCTTCTCCACCGACGCCGGGTCCGTCTGCACCGCCACGCCCCACACGCGTGCGGCCATGGGACGTCCCAGGCCCGTCAGCGCCCAGGCCATGCCCGCCTTCGCGCGGCCATTCTCCGGCTGGAAGGGCACCACGCGCGTGTAGTTGCCGAGCGCTTCCTGGAAGCGCCCCTTCGACAGGTGCTCCTCGCCCTCGTCCACCAGCTTCGCCAGGCCCTGCTCCAGCTCCGGCGTGCGCTCGGTGTTCTGCACCGCGTCCACCATCTCCCGCGTCAGCGGGCGCGGCGCGTCCGGCCCCTGCGCCGCCGGAGCCTGCGCCAACCGGATGCGACGGTCCTCGGCACGCGACGCGAGCAGCTTCGCCCGGCCCCCCGCCTTCACCGTCTCATCCACCAGCGTCACCAGCCGCTTCGCCGCCGCCGCGCGGGATGAGGCCGGATTCATCGCCTGCACCGCCTCGAAGCCCTCGCGCGCCTGCTTCAGCGCCGTCAGGTCCTCGCCCTTCGTCTCGAACAACACCGCCGAGCGACCGTAGAGCGCCTCCTCGTGCCGGGGCTCCACCTCCAGCACCGCGCCGTACGCCACCAGCGCGCCCGCCGCGTTTCCCGACAGGAAGAGCGCATTGGCGCGCATCACGCCCGTCTCCAGCACGGGCTCCAACGCCGCGCGAGCACACGCCGCCGCACCCGCCACGTCGCCCTTCTTCGCGCGCTCCTGCGCCACCGCACCCATCGCCTCCAGCGCCTGCCCGGGCGTGAAGCCACAGCCCGCCGCCTCCGCCGTGGCCAGCGCCGCCTTGCCCAGCTTCTTGCGCTGCGCGAGGAACACGTCGCGCACCGGCTTCGCGCGCTCGTCCGCCTGGAGCAGGTACGTGCCCGCCTCCGCGTTGCGGCCGTTCAGGTAGTACAGGCGCCCCAGCGACGCCGCGATTTCAAAGGTCTTCTCCCGCCCCTGCAGCCCCTCCGTCGAGTCGAGCTGTCGCAGCAGCTCCTCCGCGGACGGCGGCGCCTTGCCGGTGCCGGACAACGGAGGATGACCCGAGGGCAGCTCCCCCGAGGGCGCCGCGGTGGGCGACGCGCCACCTTCCACGGCCGGATGGCCTTCGGGAAGCGCTCCTCCCGAGGGAGCGGACG
>NZ_JABUMQ010000490.1:0-5695 GCF_013336645.1 Myxococcus sp. CA039A
GGGGGGAGCTGAGCACCGGGTTGGGTGTATCTGGGACGGAAGGCGTCTCGGTGGGAGTAGCGCTGCGGCTCGAATCGTCGCTCGGCCCGCCGGCCGGGGACGGCCTCCTGAACAGGGTCATTCGGTGCTCGCTCCAGGGTGTTCAGCGCGGAGCCTACTCTAAATACCCGGTATCAACGAGGCAGCTGGGCGTCGGTGGCGTCGGCCATGATGCGCCCGCCTCCGTCCAGGAGGCGGCCCGAACCCCCTTGCGGTCGACACCAGCGGGCCTGACTCTCACCCTGGAGCCACACCCTTGAACCGACTCATGTCCCTCCTCGTGGTCCCCCTGCTGCTGCTCGGCGGCGGCGCGGCGGCGCAGACCCCGCCCGTCATCACCTTCGGCGCCAACTGGTCGCTTGCCCAGTCGCAGACGCTGCTCGCCGGTGGACAGGTCCAGGTGGCGTATGACGCCAGCCGCCTGCCGCAGTGCCGCGCCACCCTGCCCGACGGCAGCCCGGGCTGGAGCCTCACCGGCCACTACCGCCTCGACGGCGGGGCGGAGAGCAGCTTCGACGTCGCGGGCCAGCCCACCGCGGGCGCGCCGCCGGTGCTCTCCCTGCCCGCCGCGGGCACGCTGGAGCTGTGGTTCCGCGTCTCCAGCGCGGGCTGCGAGCAGTACGACTCCAATTACGGCTCGAACTTCCGCTTCACCGTGCGCCCCGCCGGCACCGCCCACGTCCCGACCCTGGTCTTCCAGGAGGGCTGGGTGGAGTACCCCGTGGGAACCGTGAAGGCGGGGCAGACGTTCGTGGTGGAGTACGACATCGACCGGCTGCCCGAGTGCCGCCTGCTCTACAACGGCGCGCCCACCTGGGAGGTCTGGGTCCGCTACCGCTTCGACAACGGCGTCACCGGAGACCTGAGCGTCACGCAGGTCTCGGGCTACTCGCGTTACGGTGTCCCCGTCACCCTCACCGCGCCCGCCGGGGCTCGCTCCGTCGCGCTCTGGTTCGAGAACTGGGACCGGGGCTACTGCCGCCGCTGGGACTCGAGCTACGGCCAGAACTACCGCTTCGTCGTGCAGCCCTAATCCGGCGCGCTCCCGCCTCGCCGGCAAGCACCACCTCCCCGGCGGGGCGGGCCTCCGTCCATGACAATCATTGGCATCCGTGGAGACAGGCCGTCCCGCGGATGTCTTGTTTTGTATCAACACTGTGAGTCACGAGGATTCGGCCCGTACGCGGGGGCGGTATCCGCCGTGAGAGTCGTTGCTTTCCAGAGGGAGACCCCCTTTACTGCGCGCCCTTTCAATCAGCGAAAAACACCCAGACTCCCATGTCCAATCAGACCGAGAAGGCGCTGTCCGAGCATCTCAAGCCGCTGGTGAAGTCCGTGGCACGCAAGGTCGTCCACCGGCTGGCGCCCTGGATGGAGACCCCGGAGCCCTCCAGTGCCCCTCCTCCTCCCGCGCCCCAGGCCGCGCCGGACCTCACCAGTGCCGTGTGGACCCTGCCGGATCGCCCCTTGCGAAACGCGCTCCCTCCCGTGGCCGAGCTCTTGCGCACGCACCACGCCGGGCAGCCTCTCCATGACGTCATCCGGGGCCTCTTCGGCGCGGACGACGGGACGATCCAGACCCGGCTGCTCCAGACGCTCTCGGAGGAGCAGCTCCGCGCCTACGTCGCGTCGGACACCGCTCCGGTGCCGCGCACCGAGGACCGCGCCGAGTATTTCGGCGAGCAGCACGTCAGCTACTGGCTCAACGGCCTGAGCGACTACCTCTTCCTGAAGGGGCTGCTGAAGTCCTCGGGCATCGACCCGGAGTCGCACTTCCGCTTCCTCGACTTCGCCTGCTCGTCGGGCCGGGTGCTGCGTCACTTCATCGCCCACTCGCCCAAGGCGGAGGTCTTCGGCACGGACATCTATTCCAACGCCGTCCGGTGGATGAACAAGTTCCTGCCCCCGCGCGGCTTCTACTTCCAGAACAGTGTCGTCCCGACGCTGCCCATCCCCGACGCATCCATCGACCTGGTCTTCTGTGGCTCGGTCTTCACCCACATGGATGAGTTCGAGGAGTCCTGGCTGCTGGAGTTCCGCCGCGTCCTCAAGCCGGGAGGCATCGCGTTCATCTCCCTGCACACGGAGCGGACCTGGGAAGGCATGCGCAACCCCGAGCATCCCATCCGCAAGCACCTCACGAACCATCCGTACCGGTGCTTGGAGTCAGAGACGAACCCCGTGCCCTCCGCGTGGTTCGATCAGCCGATGCCCGCCGAGCGCCTGGTGCTGCGCTACATGCCCTCGCCCTTCCACAACATGCACACGTTCTATACGACCGAGTACATCCGGGAGAAATGGGGGCGGTTCTTCGAGGTTCGCGAGTTCCTCCAGCACGCCCACGGCACCTATCAGGACGGCGTCGTGCTGGTCCGGCGCGCCTAGGACTGTCGAATCCGGCGCCCGCCTGAAGCGGCGGGCGCCGAGTCGCACGGCTCAGGTCAGCTGCAGACCCTTCTCGATCTCCGCCAGGCGGAAGCGCGCCATGGCCAGGTTCGAGGTGGCGCGGCTCAGGGCCACGTAGAAGAACAGTCCCTCGCGCGCCGCCAGCGGGCGGATGACGTGGTACTGCTCGCCCAGGGTGATGAGGATGTCCTCGATGCGGTCCTTGATACCCAGCACGGTCATCGCCTTGAGCTTGGCGCGGACGACCTCGGTGTTGGCCGCGGCGGCCGTCTCGATGTTGAACGTCGCGGTGCCACCCTGGCTGCCCAGACACATTCCGCTCTTCGCATCCACCAGACAGGCCGCGAAGGCCCCTTCGATCTTCAGCGTCTCTTCCAGGGACTGCTTCACGTTCGGCATGACTTCTCTTTCGGCTGGGGGGTGGGTGGAGTGTTGTTCGACGGGAAGGGTCAGCTCCTCCAGGCTGAACGTCAGCTGACTGGAGTAGGTGCGCGGCTGGGGAACGAAGAGCGCCTGGGCGTCCTGGAGTGACAGCAAGACCTGCAGGTGGTTCGCCATGTGGCCACGAAGCACGTCCCGGAGCATGTCGCGGGGAACCAGCCCCCACGCCACCAGCACCTCACAGAAGTTGCCCCCGTTCTTGCGGCACTCCGTCATGACCTGCTCGACGTCGTCTCGGCTGACCAGCTGCCGCTGGATCAGCACCGACGAGAAGTTCTGGACCCCGGGCCCGTTCAGGACCGCCCAGGCCACCTTCTGCTCCACGATGAAGATGCGGCCGGAGACGGTGGACGACTTCACCACCACCTCACCGCCCGTCTCGCTCTCCAACGCTTCGTGAAGCACGGAGCGAAGGACGGGGCGTACAACCTGGGTCACCGTTCGGGATGCTCGTTCCATGGAGTGGGTCCGGGACGCACCAGGTGTGCTGATTTTCATATCCAATTCCAGGCAACTATATCCAGCGCCCCCGAAATATCGCAACCCGGCTGCAATATTCGCGGATACCACGTGAGCTGGGTTCAAGCGGCCCCAGCCCGAACAGCTCTGACCCATCGCAGAGATCCACGCGGATGGGAAGGAGAAATCCCACGATGTCTCATACTTCCAGTGAGGGTGTGAGAGCCGGCGAGGGCTGGGCGCGAGGTGCTCGGCTGGTGGATCATGCTCCGGCTCACGGGGGCGGTCAGATGACCTGCTTGCCCTAAGCCCAAGGACTGGGAGGGATCATGAAAAAGTTACTGCTCGGTGCGCTGTCGCTGGCAATCCCGGGGCTGTTTTTCTTCGGCAACATGGCTTACGCGCCCCGGGCGGAAGCCCTGGAGCCCCAGTGTCCGGGATGCCCACCCACTCTCACGGGGCGCGGCGAGACCTGACTTCACTCAGCCCCGGGGGTCTGCCGTTCCTCCAGGGACTCGAGCAACGAGTTGGGCGTGGAGTCGAAGGGCACGACCACGGTGGTGCCATTCACATCACAGATGGACCCGGGGCCCGCATCATCCGCGGGGTCCGGACCGGGCCCGGTCGCCGCGCCCCAGTAGTTGCGTGCCGCGTCGATGGGGCCGCCCATGTCATTCACGAGGCCGCAATTGGGCGCCGCCGGGAAGGAGCCCCCCACGCTCTCACCCAGGTTTCCAAAGAAATTGCTGCTACGCACCTTGAGCTGCGCGCCAAACCGCACCCACATTCCGGCGCCCCGGTTTCCAATGGCCTCGTTGTCCTCGAACTCGAAGTCCGAGGTCCCCGAGAAGAGGACGAGGTAGAAGCCGATACCCCTGTTGCCAATGGCCTTGTTCCCCTCGTACGTGCCCTTCTGCCCGCCCACCGCGAAGCCGTGGCCGAACACCTCGTCATTGCCGTTGTTCGTGGCGAGGTTCTCCTTCACGGTGTGCCCCTCCGTGTCCGAGCCAAGAGAGAACCCCATCCCATTGCCCGTGGAGACATTGTCCCTGACCGTGTGGTTGTCCCCCCGGATGGCGAATCCCGCGTCCCGGTTGCCCTGCGCGATGTTCCCAATCACCCGAACGTCGCGCCCGCCCAGGACATCCAGCCCAATCCCATCATCATCCGTGACCTTCCCGGCCCCCGTGAGGGTAAACCCCTTCCCATAGTCGCCGAAGGAGACGTTGCTCGCGGTGATGTTGACGACATCCAGCACGGCCCCGGCGGCGGCGAGCACCGTGACTTGCGCGCCCCCCGTCGACTCGACCTTGAGCCGCTTGTTGATCAGGATCATGCAGCGACACCCCGTCTGCACTTCGGCCGCTTCGTCACCGGGGTCGCTGAAGTCTCCGTCGGCGTTCAAGTCCCCGTAGCGGCCGGGGTGGACGAGGATGCGATCTCCATCGCGAGCATGGGCGATGGCCCGACTGATGGAGCGACAAGGGTTCGCCTTCGCGCCACACGTCGCGCTGTCCAACGCGTTGTTGGCGACGTGGAGCGTCCTCGTCGGCTCCGCCATGGATGGCGAAGGCAACCACAGGGTTCCCACCACGGTGACCATTCCGAGCATCTGCCTGAACATGCCAACCTCCTGCCCACTTCCCGCCATGGGCCAACAAGCGCCATTGAATGGCGCGAAGAAGGATGGAGTCGCCTGGGACCTTTGTGCAGTGAGGCCATGGGCTCGGAGTCGGCTCCCCGACAGGTCCTCTCAGGTGCGGGACAGGGATTGGACGAACTTCGTCTTCACGTTCGTCACCTTTCCCGAGCGCTCCAACACGCCCTGCCCCACGATGAACAGGGCACCGTGGATCTCCTTCCGGCACCGCTCATACACATCCGGAGGCACCACCAGGTTCGCAATCCCTGTCTCATCCTCCAGAGAGATGAAGCACATCCCCCTCGCCGTCGGAGGCCGCTGTCGGCAGATCATCATCCCGCCCACGGACACCGTCCGCCCGGAGGACACCTGCTTCAGCCCCTCCGCCGTCACCGCCCCCAGCTTCCTCAACGTGGGCCGCAGCAGCTCCAGCGGGTGCTTCTCCAACGACAGCCCCACCGTGTCGTAGTCCGCGCAGACGCGGGCAAACACATCCATCGACGGCAGCTCCACCTCCGTGCCGTCCATCGACATCCCGAAGAACAGGTCATCCGAGTCCAGCGGCCCCAGCGCCTGGATATCCCACAGCGCCTTGCGGCGTGAGCCACAGAGCGACCCCAGCGCCCCCGCCAGCGCCAGGCGCGTCAGCTCGTGCCGGGGAATCCGAGCCCGGCGCGCCAGGCTCCCCACGTCCGTGTAGCCCTCCCC
>NZ_JABUMQ010000491.1:0-5664 GCF_013336645.1 Myxococcus sp. CA039A
CTTGACGCCTGGCTGCTGCTGAGGCGCGGCGACACGGGGCGCGGCGGGAGGCGGGAGCGGGCCGGCGAGGGGCGCCACGGACGGCGGCGGCGAGGGCGGGACGAAATCGGCGTCCCGGATGGTGGGCGCCTCATCGCGCTCGCCGGCTCGGCGGTCGATGCGGAGGTCACGGTCCAGCAGGCTCGGCACCGCGGGCACCGCGGGCGGACGAGCTTTGGCGGTGGCGCAGGCTGAGCACTCTCCGACGGGCGGCAGCATGGCACCGCACTTCATGCACTTGGACAACGGACTCCTCCGGGCTGACTACGGCGGGTGCCATGAAAAGACGTCCGCACGCGAGGAGCAAGAAAAGTGGCGAGCCCCCGAGGTCCCTTGGTCGAGGAACCGTCAGGGGCTCGTCAACGCAGGCGCCCACCTGTCCCCTGGGGAACGGCAAGTGTGGAACGCCTCACGCTAGGCGTGGACGCGGCGCCGTCCCACTGCCCCGACAATCAGGAGCACGACGATGGCACCTAGCACCGACATGATGATGCCTGACGGGCGCAAATCGAAGAGGCGGCCATCCCGCGTGAAGAGGGACCCAATCAGACCGCCGAGCAGCGAGCCCACCATGCCCAGCAGCGTCGTCGCCAGCAGGCCCATGCTCTGCTTGCCGGGGAGGATGGCGCGAGCGATGAGGCCCGCGATGAGGCCGATGATGATGAATGCGATGATCCCCATGAACCCTTCTCCTGTTTGTGGGGACCCGAGAGGTCCCAGACGGCACAAACGTAGGAACCGGCAACCGAAGGTGGGAACCCGTGTGGAACGGGCGCTCGACTGGCCCCCTGCTAACCAAGCTCACCGTCGAGGTGCATCATCACCGCCAGGGCGGCCAGGGCGGCCGTCTCCGTGCGGAGGATGCGCGAGCCCAGCGTGACGGGCCGGGCGCCGAGCGCCTTCAGCGCCTCCACTTCCTCGCGCGCCAGTCCGCCCTCGGGGCCCACCACGAGTGCCACCGGCGTGCCAGCGCCCGACGCTCGGAAGGCCTCGCCCAGTGGCACCGCGGACTCCTCCTCGTCCAGCACCAGCACCACCGTGCCCGGGGCCAGCGTCTTCGCGGCCTCGGTGAGCGTGCGAGGCACATCCACGGTGGGCACGTCGTCGCGGCGACACTGCCTGGCGGCCTCCTCCACGATTTTCGTCCACCGCGCGGTGCGCTCCTGGGCTCGACGGGGCTCCAGCTTCACCACGCTGCGCACGGTGTCCACGGGAAGAAACGCGGCGGCGCCCAGCTCCGTGCCCTTTTGCAGCACCCACTCCAGCTTGTCGCCCTTGGGGAGCCCCTGGAGCACGCTCACGGCGCGGCGCGCGGGGGCCTGCCGCATGGCGCCCAGCCGCACGCGCACGGCGTCCGCGTCCACGCCCGTCACCTGTCCGTCGAAGGAGCGCCCCTTGCCGTCGAAGACCTCCAGCGCATCGCCCACGCCCAGTCGCAGGACATGGACGACGTAGTGGCGGCGGTCACCCGTCAGCGCCACTTCGGCGGGCGCGGGTTCCGGAATGGGGGCGAAGAGGCGGACCACGGGGTGTTCTCCAGCGGGGCGAGGTGAGTGTCTCGAGGCCCCGCGTCAAGGCGGCGACTTCAACAGCAAGCCGCCGTCCGACGCCAGGGCTCGCTGGGCTTTCCAACTTGAGGCACCATGGGTGAGCCGCGCTTTCGCGGCGAGTCCTCGGGCCCGTCGGGTGTGGGGGAGGACGCACCGACGTGACGACGGGTGGACCGGGAGCGCGAGCCCCTGGCCTTGAAGCGGAAGGAAAGGGACTCGCATTCATGGGCCGAAGCGACGAGGTCCTCGTGCCAGGCAGGGACACCGCGGTGGCCCGCTTCGCGCTGAGCCGCGCCAACGAGGAGTTGGTGCTGGCGGAGAGCTCGCTCCGGGGCGAGCGGCGGGTGGCCTGGGTTCGGCTCGCGCTGATGGCGTTGCTGTCGCTGAGCCAGGGCGGCATCGCCCACGTCACCGGGGAGCCGCTTCCGCCGCACGACTTCCAGCGCGTGCTGGCCATCGTGTTGTACGGGCTGTTCTCCGTCGTCGCGCTGCTCGTGCTGCGCCGACAGCGTCCGCACCTGCGTCATGCGCGGTGGCTGCCGGTTCCCACCACGGTGGCGGACACCAGCTTCTTCGCCTTCATGGGATGGCATGCGTGGGCGCGCACGGGCCAGTTCGACGCCGGGATGCTGGGCGCGAGCATGGGCATGGTGCTGGTCTTCTCCGTGGCGCGCTTCTCGTGGCTGCACGTTCTGCTGTCCACGACACTGTCGTCGGTGGGCTATGCGCTCGTCGCGGGCATGTCCGGGCACGGCACCTGGTCCAGCACCAGCTTCGTCGTCTTCTGCTACGTGACGCTGGGGCTGCTCATCGCGATGACGAACGCGGAGGTGGGGAGCATGTTCCTCCGGCTGCGGCGCCGTGATGGGCTTTCGCGCTTCCTGCCGAAGCAGGTGGTGGAGCGGGTGATGCAGTCGGGGGACACGTCGCTCCAGCCCGTGCAGCGCGAGGTCACCATCCTCTTCAGCGACATCCGCGACTTCACGATGTTGAGCGAGACGCTCCCTCCGAGGGAGGTGCTGGAGTTGCTCGACGAGTACTTCGGCCAGATGACCCACATCGTGATGACGCGAGGGGGCATCGTGAACAAGTTCCTGGGGGACGGGATGCTCGCGTGCTGGGGTGTGCCGGACTCGAGCGAGGACCACGCGGAGCGGGCCATGCGCGCGGCGCTGGACATGCGCGAGAAGCTGGGCGAACTCAACGCGCGTCGGGCGTTGCAGGGCCTGTCACCGCTGCGCATCGGGATTGGGCTGCACACGGGGGTGGTGGCGGCGGGCATGCTCGGGGGCGCGGAGCAACACGAGTACACCGTCATTGGTGACGCGGTGAACCTGGCTTCACGGGTGGAAGGGCTCACCAAGGTGCACGGCGTGGATATCCTGGTGAGCGAGAGCACCTGGCTGCGAGGCGGAGGAGACTTCACCGGCAGGCGGCTGGGCGAGACTCACGTGAAGGGGCGGCGCGAGGCGGTGGTGGTGCACGCGCTGCACGGCCACGTATCGGGTGCGCCCGTCGAGGCGCCGCCGCCTCCCGCGCGCATCGCGAGCGGCTCATAGCGGACGACGCAGCGGCGCCAGTCGCGTGTGTTCACGTAGCACGAGGCTGGCGACACGCCGCTCCGGTCGTGGCGGGCTTCACTTCGCTCGACGCGGTGCCGAGGCTGGCGAATACGCCGCTCCGTCGTTGGGTGCTTCACGTCGTGCGACGCGGTGCCGAGGCCGGCGACACGCCGCTCCGTCGTTGGGTGCTTCACGTCGTGCGACGCGGTGCCGAGGCCAGAGACACGCCGCTCCGTCGTTGGGTGCTTCACGTCGTGCGACGCGGTGCCGAGGCCTACGAGGTGCCGCCCCGGCCGTGGTGCTTCACGCCGTGAGCGTTGCTGGCTGAGGTCCGCCCGCCGTGACGCGGGCGTGCAGTCCGCGCTTCAGCCCCATCCCAAAGAGGACAAGGGTGAGCAGGTAGACGGGCTCGATGAAGAAAAGCAGCGGGCCGCCCAGGGACAGGCCGTGGGTCTTCTTCTCGAGGACGATGTGCGCGCCGACGACGAGCGCGAAGCGCACCACCATGACGGAGACGGCGACGATGGCGACGGTGGGGCCCGGCAGGTGGCCCACGCCCAGCGCGGCGTTCAGCGTGGGAATGAGCGGCAGGCTCATGAGGATGCCCGCCGTCCACTCCAGCGAGACGGCGTAGATCGCCACGGCGGCGACCAGCACATGCGCCGCCGACAGCTCCGTGCCTCCCACGGAGAACCGCACGAGGCCGAGCGGCACGAGCAGGGCGAAGATGAACATGTACGCGCCCAGGAAGTGAACCGCGCGGCTGACGCGGTTCTCGTGCAGGGGCATCCAGACGCGCAGCTTGTCGGCGAAGCTCATGGGGGGCGTGGGGACAGCGGTGCTCAGGCGCGCGCCGGGGCGCCAGCCTGGGGTTGGGGCTTGATGACGTAGTCGCCGAAGAGGACCGCGACGAAGAACAGCGGACCCACCAGCGCGTGGACCAGGTTGGTGAGGAACGACGGGGACTTCTTCTCCCAGACGGCATGGCCCGCCAGTTGGATGAGCCAGCCGAACACGGCGATGGCCACCACGCTCCATGTGGGCATCAGCCGGCCGATGGGGAAACAGGCCGCCATGAACGCCACCACCACGAGGCCCAGCTTCACGTCCGCGCGCAGGTACCAGATGGCCGTCAGCGCCAGCGCCACCATGCCCAGCGTCAACACACCACCGGGCAGCACGGGAACGGCCACGAGCTTCACCCAGTCCAGCATCGCGATGATGTGCAGCACGATGACGGGGATGGCGACCTTGTGAGTCAGCCGGTTGATGGGGTGCTGATGCGACGAGTAGTAATCATCGAAGAGGGCGGCGACCTGGGGCTTGAGCATGACGTCCTCCGGACGGGGGCAGGGGCTTTTTGGGAAGTTAGGTGAAGTCGTGTCGGGTGTCCTGGCGGCGCACGCCAATCTCCTGGCCGAAGACGCCACGGGTCGGCTGCCCCGCACCCCTCCCACCGCGCGGGACTCAGGGCCGCTCGGTGCTCTCGCGCCAGACGCGCGGCGTCATTCCCGTCCACCGCTTGAAGGCGCGGTCGAACGTGCTCAGCTCGGAGTAGCCCAGCAGGAAGGCGACCTGGCTCACTCCCAGGTTCGCGTCGCGCAGGTACTGGAAGGCCAGCTCTCGCCGCACCGCGTCGACCTCGTCCTGGAATGACGTGCCGAGCTCCGTGAGTCGGCGCTGGAAGGTGCGGGGGCTGACGTGGAGTCCCTTGGCTACATCACTGACTTGGGGCGCCCCGTCCCGCAGCGAGGCGCGGATGACGTCGCGCACCGCCTGGACGAAGCCGGGCGCGTCTGGGGGAGCCGGGGGCGTGGGTGCGCTGACGCCACTGGCGGCGCGCTCCAGGACGGAGAGGAGGGCGGGGTCCGCGCCCACCACGCGCAGGTCGAGCGCGGTGGCGTCCAGCGAGAGGGCGTTGCGTCCTCCGCCGAACGTCGGGGTGACGCCGAAGTGCTCCACCAGCGGCGCGATGTCTGGGGGCGCGGGGTGGGCGAACGCGACGGCGCGAGGCTTCCACGGGCGCTCGGTGAGCTGGCGGCCGACGTGGGTGAAGAGGGCGAGGCCGTACTCACTGGCGTGACGGCCGTACGCGAGCGGGGCTCCGGCGATGCCGTAGGCGAAGGTGCCGCCGCCGTCCGCGTCGTCGGTGAACGACGCGAGCCACGCGGGCTCCAGCAGCGCCATGTACCGCGCGAGCGAGCGGAAGGTGTCGCGCACCGTGGGCGAGGCCCGGGCGATGTACTCGACGAGCCCGTAGTTGCCGCGCGGCACGCGCTGGGCGACGTGGAGTCCGAGGAAGGCGTCCTGGGAGAGGGCCTCCGCCGCGTCCAGGAAGGCGTGCAGGGTGGGGAGCGGGAGGCTGACTTCGGGAAGGGTGCCAGCGTCGAGCGGCAGGCCGAAGCGCTCCACCAGGGGCGTCGGGTCCAGGCCCGTGGCGCGCAGGTAGGCGAGCAGCGGGCCCACGAGTTGGGAGCGGACCTCGTCCGGGGGCTTGGGCGGCGGATGAACGG
>NZ_JABUMQ010000492.1:0-5660 GCF_013336645.1 Myxococcus sp. CA039A
GAGGAGGGGAGGGGACGTTCCGGACAGCGGAGGTGACGGCGGGGCTTTTGTGGGACTCGCGTGACAACGAGCCCGCGCCCGTGCGCGGCATGTTCCACGAGCTGGCGGCACGCGGCGCGGTGGGGGCGACGGGCAGCTCGTTCAGCTACTGGGGCTCCACGGCGAACCTTCGCTTCTACCACCCCCTGGGACATGAGCGATTGGTGGCCGCGTTGCGCCTGATGGCCGACGTGCTTGGAGGGGATGTGCCCTTCTTCCTGCTCAGCGGCTTTGGCGGAGTGGAGTGGCGCGATGGCTGGGGCGGCGTGGGCGGCCTGTTCACCGCGCGAGGGCTGCTGAAGAACCGCCTGCAGGGCGAGGTGAAGACGGTGGGCAACGGCGAGCTGCGCTGGCGCTTCCTCGACGTGCGGCCGTGGGAGCAGCCGTTGGAGTTCACGCTGGTGGCCTTCTTCGATGCGGGACAGGTGTGGACGGACCTCCGCTTTCGGGACAAGGGGTTGTTCCGGTACGCGGGAGGTGGGGGCCTGCGAGTGGCCTGGGACAACACCTTCATCGTCCGAGCGGACTACGGCGTGAGTCCTCGGGATGGCACGTCCGCCTTCTATCTCGACTTCAACCACATGTTTTGAGTGGCCGATGTCATCCGGTGGCATTGACGCCCGCGGAGGGTGCCAGCTAGCGTGACGCCACGATGATGCTCTTGAACGCGAGCTTCCTGACGACCGCCACCGGCCGCTGTTGCCGTGGCGCGTGTTGTTAGTCGAGCTGCTTCGAGCGTCCTTCGTTCCACCGGTTCGTTTCCGCTGAGTCCCGGGCCCTGGGCCTCGGACTCGTTGCCCCGGTGGTGTTCCGCGTCCCGGTGATGAGGCCCTGGCCTCGTCGCGCGTTCGTGGCCTCGCGTCCCTCTGCCGGAGTTTTTGCGCATGCCCATCACCCGCTTCGCACCGCATGACGATTTCCTGCGTGTCTACTTCGCTGGGGATGGTGTTCCCCGGCACGCGGACTTCCACTGGTTCTGGCTGCGGCACAACTCGGAGCTGGACCGTCATCCGCTCACGCGCGAGCGCATCGTCTGTTCCTCGGAGCTGCCGCTGGAGCTGCGGCCTCGCGGGGTGCGGGTCTCGGAGGATGCCTCTGGCCTCGATATCGACTGGGGGGACCGTGCCGATGGGCAGGTGAGTCGGTACGCGGCGGACTGGCTGCTCGCGAATGCCTATGCGGCAGACCGTGTCGCCGTGCCTCCGCCGCCCTCGGACAGTGTGTTGCTCACGGTGGAGGCTTCCCAGGTGCGCGAGCCGCTCGTGCCGTTCGCCTTGAAGCGACTCCAGGAGTCCGGGGCGGTCATCGTGCGGGGCTTCGAGGCGGACACGGAGGCGCTCATCGACCTCTTCGGTGGTGCCGGGCTCTCTGTCATCGAGACGCACTTCGGCCGCATCGAGGATTTGCGCACCGACAACACGACGAATCGGAACACGGACCAGCTTGGCTATACGGACAGCGCGGTGCAGTTGCACACGGACCAACCCTTCCTGGACCGACCGCCGCGCTACCAGCTCCTGCATTGCCAGCGGCCCGCCGAGACGGGTGGGGAGAACAGTGTCGTGGATGGGCTCGCGGCGGCGCGCTACCTGGCGGACCAGGACGCGTCTGCCTTCGAGCTTCTGCGCACGGTGCCGGTGACGTTCCATCGCAAGCAGGCAGCGTTCGAGCGGGTGCTGGTGTCACCCGTGCTCGACTTCGATGCGCCTGAGGGCTTTCGCATCCGGTACAGCTACTTCACGCTCGCGCCGCACCGGGTGCCGTTCGCCCGGATGGAGGCGTGGTACCGCGCCTACAACCGCTTCGCGACGCTGGTCCGGGACGAGCGCCACCAGTTCCGTTTCCGACTCGGGGCGGGTGACTTCCTCCTCTATGACAACTGGCGAATGCTCCACGCTCGCACCTCGTTCACGGGTGCCCGCTGGGTTCGCGGTGTGTACTTCGATGCGCGTTGAACCCCGGAGAACACCATGCCCGCTTCGCCTCGACTGGCCCCCCAAGGGATGAGTCACCAGGACGTCCTCGACCAGATGCGCGAGCTGCGCGCCGATGATTCGCGCTGGAAGGAAGGGAAGACGTGGAGCCTCGTCTACCACGCGGGGGATGACATCCGCCGGCTGCTCGCGGACGCCTACACGGAGTTCATGTCCGAGAATGGCCTCAGTCCGTTGGCGTTCCCCAGCCTCGCGCGTTTCGAGTCAGAGGTGGTGGCCACGGGCGCGGAGTTGTTTCACGGAGACACCGCCGCGGGGACGCTGACGTCGGGAGGAACGGAGTCCATCCTGATGGCGGTGAAGACGGCCCGGGATTTCGCTCGGGAGGAGCGGGGAATCATGGCGCCGGAGATGGTGCTGCCCGCGTCCGTGCATCCGGCCTTTCAGAAGGCCGCGCACTACTTTGGCGTGAAGCCCGTCAATGTGCCGCTGGGGCCGGACTTTCGCGCGGACGTGGCGGCGACTCGGGCCGCGTTGACGGCGAACACGGTGCTCGTGGTCGGCTCCGCGCCGGCCTATCCCCACGGACTGGTGGACCCGATTGTCGAACTGGCGGCGCTCGCACGGGAGCACGGTGTCCTCTTTCACGTGGATGCGTGTCTCGGGGGCTTCCTGTTGCCGTTCGCGCGGAAGCTGGGGCACGACGTGCCCGAATTCGACTTCGCGGTGCCTGGCGTTACGAGCCTGTCGGCGGACCTGCACAAGTATGGTTATGCGGCGAAGGGGGCGTCGCTCGTGCTGTACCGCACGCCGGAGCTGCGTCGGTATCAGTTCTTCACGTACGCGGACTGGTGTGGCGGCATCTATGCGTCGCCGTCGATGGCGGGGACCCGGCCGGGAGGCGCCATCGCGGCGGCCTGGGCAGTCCTGAAGTATCTGGGGGAGGAGGGATATCTGCGGCTCGCTGGGACAGTGCTCGATACGGCGAGGGCATTGCGCGAGGGAATCACAGCCATTCCAGGCTTGAAGCTGGTGGGCGAGCCCCGGCTGAGTGTCTTTGCCTTCGCGTCTGATACGTTGGATGTGTATGCGTTGGGGGATGCGATGGAGGCGCGAGGGTGGAAGTTGGACCGGCAGATGGGGCCGCCGGCGCTGCACCTGATGGTGACGCCCGCGCACGAGAAGGTGGTGGAGCCGTTCCTCGCGGACTTGCGAGCGTGTTCCGCGAGTCTGGAGCGCGGAGAGCCTGCGCCCGAGGGAAGCGCCGCGATGTACGGGATGCTGGGCGCCATCCCAGACCGCCGCGAGGCCGCGGACTTCATCCGCCAGTTCATGGACTCCATCTACGGATGAGCGCGCTCATCCCGATTCACGCGGTGGTGTTGCGCCGGTTCGGCTGGGGCGAGCACGTCTTCATGCCTGTGGGGTCTCTTCGATGAGCGCGCTCATCCAGCGTCGCACGCTGGCCTCATCCTGGTTCGGGCTCGTGGGTGCCCTCCTATGAGCGCGCTCATCCAGGTCCTTGTGGTGGTGGGGCTCCCCGGGCTTGTGCTGCTGGGGACACGAGTCTTCAAGGCCGTGGCATGGGTAGGGCCCGTGGTGATGTGCTACGCGGCGGGCGTCCTCCTGGGGAACGCACCGGGGTTGTCGCTCCAGACGGGCGTGAGCCTCTCGGTGAGCGAGGCGGCAGTGCCGCTGGCGATTCCCCTCCTGTTGTTCTCCACGGATGTGCCGCGCTGGACGAGGCTGGCCCGCACGACGTTGCTCTCTTTTGCCCTCGCCTGTGTGTCCGCCCTCGTGAGTGCCACCGTGGTGGGACTCGCCTTCTCAGGGCGGATGGACGAGTGGTGGAAGATGGCCGGCATGTTGGTGGGTGTGTACGTCGGCGGTACCGCCAACATGAACGCCGTGGGCGTGGCGCTCCAGGTGCGAGAGGAGACCTTCGTGCTCCTCAACACGGCGGACATTGTCGCGGGAGCGGCCTACCTGCTCGTGCTGATGACGGTGGCACAGCGCATCGCGCTGGCCTTTCTTCCTCCGTTCCCGAATCCGACGGGCTGGGATGGCTCAACCGCGGAGGAGGGGACGCGACAGGAGGGCTTCTCCTGGCGGTTCGCACGAGGTCTGGCTTTGTCGTTGCTGCTGGCCGTCGCCATCTGCGGTGTGTCCGCTGGAGTGAGCCTGGGGCTCGCGGGTCGACTGGAGGCGACGGTGGTGCTGCTGCTCATCACCACACTGTCTCTGGCGGCGTCCTTCATCCCGGCAGTCCGCTCCCTTCCTGGGAGCTACGCGCTGGGGGACTACGCACTGCTCGTCTTCTGCGTGGTGGTGGGGACGTTGGCGGATGCGAGTCAATTAGGGAGCGCGGGACTGTCTGTCTTCGTCTTCTGCGCCAGCGTGATGGTGTTGGCCATCGTCCTGCATTTCGGTCTGGCGGCGCTGTTCCGCATCGACGCCGACACGGTGCTGATTACCTCCACGGCCACCATCTTCGGCCCGGCCTTCATCGCCCCCGTGGCCCGAGCGCTGCGCAATCGCGAGCTGATGGTCTCCGGCATCACCACGGGGCTGATGGGCTTTGCGCTGGGGACGTACCTGGGGCTCGCCCTGTCCTGGCTCCTGCGGCCGTAGTGTCAGTCCATGAGCCAGAACAGCTTGTTGCCGCTCCTCAACGCACGTTGCAGAAACTCCTGGAATGTTCTGGCGATCTGTCGAACGTGCAGCGGATAGGTTTCGTGGAACGCATCCAGCAGTGGATAGGGGCCGTCGGGCTGCGCCACGTCGACGAGCACGAAGTCGCTGTCCTGGCAGTAGAGGAGGGTGTACCAGGTCGCCGCTCCCATGGAGTCGTCGTCTTCCCCTCGCATGCGAACACGTGCCCGCTCTATTTCAGAGAGCGAGAGGATTCGGTACTTCGCATCAGGCCTGCGACGGAAAAGCGTGGCACCGTCACAGTGGAGGTAGAACGCGCGCAAGTCCGCGTCCAATCTCCACCCGAGTCGTGCCTCGGCTTCGGCGATTTGTGCCGAGGTCGCCGGAGGGTTGGGGTAGTGGTCGCGCGACAGTGCTTCGAGCAGTGTCTGCATCTGCTTGGTCCACGTAGGGCCTGGTTGGCCCACGAAGTGGCATCACACCTCGGTGCCACCCCGTCAGGCCGCCTCTTCCCGAATCTCCAACGCCTCCCGGACTCCCGGGAGCGCGGAGAGCAGCTCCAGCTCCGCCCTCTGGAGCACGGAGACCCGCTTGCCGGAGATGCGCTCCATCGTCAGCTCGATGCGGTGGTCCCCCGCCGCATTGACGCGCCGGAAGATGCGGGCCCGCCGGCCCTCCGCCCGACAGGCGAGGATGTCCTTCTGGAGGCTGCGCAGGCGTCGGAACACCTTCAGCGCCATCCGCCCCTCGGGGGTGTCGAAGGTGTGGAAGTGCCGATTACGCGACAGTGGCTTGCTGGGGTCATGGAGCCTCTCCACGAGGCGCCGAACGAATGGGTCCATCGACGAGGGAGGATAACATCCGGTACCCTCCCGCTCAGCGATGCCCTGGCGAATTCGAACCCTTCCCTGGACCCTGGCGCTCCTCCTCCCGCTTGCTTGCAAGGAACCGGAGGTGGCCGCAGTCCAGAACCGTGCCCAACAGGCCCAAGCCGCCCTGGGGGAAGCCCGCGCCCAGCTCGCCAACGGGCAGCCC
>NZ_JABUMQ010000493.1:0-5618 GCF_013336645.1 Myxococcus sp. CA039A
GGCGAGGTGCCGCGCGGTGGTGGGCTGCCGCGGGTTCGCGTCTTGGGAGGGGCGGAGCGGCGGGGCCCGCACTATGGTGAGGAGCGATGAGCGAATCGGGCAGTCAGGTGGCGGCGAAGCTGGCCATCGAGGTGAAGGACCTCCACAAGTCCTTCGGTGACAACGCGGCGCTGCGCGGGGCGAATCTCGTCGTGCCCGAGGGCACCACCTGCGTGCTGATGGGCGTGTCCGGCTCCGGCAAGTCCGTGCTGATGAAGCACCTGATGGGGCTGATGAAGCCGGACCGGGGGTCGGTGAAGGTCAACGGCGAGGAAGTGGCCGAGTTGGACGAGAAGGCGCTGAACCAGCTGCGCCGCCAGCAGGGCGTCCTCTTCCAGGCCAATGCCCTGTTCGACTCGTTCAACGTCTACGACAACGTGGCCTTTCCGCTGCGCGAGCGGACGCAGATGTCCGAGGACGAGATTCGCCAGACGGTGGACAAGACGCTCGCCATGGTGGGGCTGTCCCACGCCACGACGCGCTTTCCGGGCGAGCTCTCCGGCGGCATGCAGAAGCGCGTGGGCTTCGCGCGCGCCGCCATCCTCCAGCCGAAAATCCTCCTCTACGACGACCCCACGGCCGGTCTGGACCCGCTCACCACGGCCTCCGTCAACGAAATCATCTTCACCGGCAAGCAGCAGCTCGGCGCCACCTCGCTGGTGATTACGCCGGACGTGGCCTCTGCCTTCGGCATGGCGGACCACCTGGCGCTGATGCACGAGGGCCGCGTCGTCGAGTACGGCCCGCCCGACTCCTTCCGCGAATCCCAACACCCCGCCGTGAAAGCGTTCCTCAACAACTACCTCCGACGCCGCTCCCAGCGCGTCCGCGCCGCCGAGGGCTGAAGTCCCCTCGGACGGCGCGCGTCGCGAATCAGGGCGTGCAGTAGCGCACGGCGTCCAGCGAGCTGCCTTCCTGCGTGGACGTCATGTAGAGCGCGCCCATGCGACGGGGCTCCAGCTTCTCCATCAGGACCCACTGCGCATAGGCGTGCAGTGGCAACCGCTCGGGACCAGGACTCCTGTCCGCGGGCGCGTGTCCCTCGTCTTGCGTCCACAGCCGCCCCTGGGTTCCGAGCATGGAGCCATCCGAGGGCAACGAGGTGTCCTTGGACACGGCAAGCCAGGCCAGCCGCAATGCACCCTCGTCCACGAAGGCATTGAAATAGGCGATCTCCGGCGCGATAGCGGCCTCCGCGAGGAACTCTGGAACTCCGCCTCCGAACAGATTTCGCACGACCTGAATCTCGTGGCGCCAGTCCGGTGGATTGCGATTTCGCAGGACCAGCACGGGTGACTCCAGGGGGCCACCGCGTGTGGCGCCCAGGTCCACCAACACGGGCATCGACCCGTTGTTGGTCGTGAAGGTGCGCTCGTCTCCGAGGAGCTCCAGGTTCGAATCGAAGCGCCGCAGTCGCACGGTATCGCCCATGGCCGGCGGCAACTGCTCTGTCGTGACCACCACCACGTCACCATTGCGCAGCCAGAGAATGCTCTCGGCATGTGAATTGGAATCCGCGGGGAGCGTGAAGAGTGCCTTGGGAGCCATGAGCACCTGTCCGTGCACATCCGTCACCGTTCCCAGCAATTGAGCTGGGAGGTCGGGCCCAGGACTCGAGCGCCAGACCACCATCAGCCGCTCCCCGTCCTGCGACATGGCCATCCGGGCGCTCCCGGAATCGAGCGGCCTGTCCAAGACCAGGGAGTCCACCGCGCCGCCCTCGGGCTGCGATTGCGGCGCGCCCGAGCTGTCGAGCGGCACGAGGTATGCCCGAAGCGGTGGGCCTGAGGTCCTCGACCCCGTGGCGTAATACAGCGCGGGCCCATCCTTCGTGTCTACGAGTCGAAGGTTGTAGGAGACCCCCGGCGGCTCGCCCGTGCGAGCCCATGGACTCGGGACCGTCGAGGAACCCTGAAGCACCAGCTTCGAGTCCAACCGCAGGATACGAACCTCATCGAGCGACTCGGTCACCGCCACGAGGACTCCGCTGTCCGTTCGGAGGCTCGCGACAGTGGCCCCGTTCAGCGGCTGAGTGAGACGTGTCACGCGAGACCGGCTCGGAGGGTCCGTCACTCCATCACAGTCATTGTCGAGCCCGTCGCACCGCGTCTCCGCCGCTTCGTAGTCCGCACCGTACGAGCGCGCCGTACACTCCGGTTCGTAGGCGCCGTCCACCCACGCCCGAGTCGCCCCCGCGCAGACGCCCTGTTGCTTCTCACAGGCGCTCGGCTCCGCTCCTCCGTCCTCCACCGTCCCCGAGTCCGGCACCGGCTCGTCCTTCGCGCCCGAGGACTCGCACCCCGACGCCACCACCACCAGCAGGAGCCCCACTCCCGCCTGAAGCCACTTTGCTGTCATGACTCATACAGTGGCACGGAGCATCCCTTCGCGGCCAACAACAGTCGAGTCCCGACAAGCATCATCGAGAGGAGCGCGACAGACTCCTCACGAGGAACAATCTCACTGACGGTGCGGCGAACCCAGACAGGGTCCGGGCTCGTCCGCTTCACGGCGTGCAGTAGCGCACGGCATCCAACGAGACACCGTCCGTGGTGGCCGTCATGTACAGGGCTCCCATGCGCCGGGGCTCGAGCTTCTCCATCAGGACCCACTGCGAAGAGCCGTGCAGCGGCAGGGGTTCGGACTCCGCGAACCGCTCCACCTGAGAGTGCCCCTCGTCCAGCGTCCCCAGGCGCCCACTCCACCCGATATTGATGTTCCCTCCCGGCGACGGCGCACTGAAATCCTTGAACGAGGAGAGCCATGCCAGCCGCAGCACCCCTTCATCCGCGAACGCACCGAACCAGGCGACATGGGGCTTAGGAGTTGTAACCCAGTCCTCCGGGACTCCTCCGTGGAAGAGGTTCTGGACCACCTGAATCCTGCGAATCCAATCGGGTGCGCCAGCCATGCGCATCACCAGGACGGGCGACTCCAGGGGTCCTCCCCGCGCGGCCCCCAGGTCCACCAGCAAGGGAGTCGCCGGGAAATATGCAGACGTTTCAAATGACCGCTCCTCACCTATCGGGTCCAGGTTCGCGTCGAAGCGGCGCAGTCGCACGGCCTCCCCCAGATTCCCATGCCGCACATCCACCATGGCGGCGAGCACCTCTCCATTGCGCAGCCAGATGACACTCCCGAGTCGTGGGCTGATGTTCGCCACCTTCTTGAAGAGCACCTTGGGCGCGGAGAGCACGTGACCCTCGACATCTGTCACCGTCCCCATCACCTCCATCGACGAGGTCTGCGCGGAACCCGCGATCCAGAGAATCACCAGCCGGTCACCCGCGGGAGAAGTCGCCACACGCGTGGACTCCTGGTCGAGCGGCCTGTCGAGGAGCGGGTACTCCACCAGTCCACCCTCGGGCAGCGGTATCGGCGCGCCCAGGTCATCGAGCGGAACGAGATAGGCACGGAGCGGTGCCCCCGCGTTGCGCGCCACGGTGGAGTAGTACAGCGCGAGTCCATTCGCGGTGCGCATGAGCTGAGTGCGCTGGAGCGCCTCAGGGGTTCCTCCCGTCCGCACCCACGGCATCGGCACGCGGGTCGTGGCCTGGAGGACCAGCTTCGAATCCAGCCGCAGGATGCGGACATCATCGGGGCTGCCCACGGCCATGAAAACGCCATGCTCTGTCTGGAGGCTCGACGCGTACCCCGCGAACAACCCCGCCTCCAGGCTCGTGACGCGAGACCGGACCTCGGGGTCCGTCACGCCATCACAGTCATTGTCGAGCCCATCGCAGCGCGTCTCGGCGGCTTCGAAGTCGGTGCCGTACGAGCGCCCGGTACACTCCTGCTCATAGGCGCCGTCCACCCACGCGCGCCTGGCTCCCGCGCAGACGCCCTGTTGCTTCTCACAGGCCAGCGGGTCCACGCCTGCGTCCGAGCCAGCATCCTCACCACCCGGCCCCCCGTCCTCCACCGTCCCCGAGTCCGGCACCGGCGCGTCCTTTGCGCCCGAGGACTCACACCCCGACGACGCCACCACCAGCAGGAGTCCCACTCCCGCCGAAAGCCACTTTGCTGTCATGTCTCATACCGTGGCACGGAATCGCCATCCGCGACCCCTAACAAATGTTTCTCACCAGAACCCCCGCGAGGAGCGAGCGAACCTGCCTCGCGGGGAATGAACTCACGGCCCCTTCAACAAACCCAGATAGAGCCCATGAGGTTCACGGCGTGCAGTAGCGCACCGAGTCCAGGTAGCTGCCGTCCAGCGTGGTCGTCATGTACATGGCTCCCACGCGGCGGGGCGCGAGCTTCTCCATCAGGACCCACTGCGCATACCGATGCAGTGGCAGGTATTCGGAGCCCGGAGACCGGTCCACCGCGGCCTGCCCCTCGTCCAAGGTCCATAGCCGCCCATTCCACCCAAGATAGTCAACACCCTCCGGCGGCGGCGCCTGATGGTCCTTGAACGCAGCAATCCATCCCAGGCGGAGCACTCCTTCGTCCGCGAGGGCGCCGTACCAGAGCACCTCTGCCGGGGAATGGGCTTCCGCCCACGTCTCCGGCAGCCCTCCACCGAAGAGATTCTCGACCACCTGAATCACGCGCCCCGGCCCCACTCGCAGGACAAGCACGGGCGACGCCAGGGGCCCACCGCGCGTCGAGCCCAGGTCCACCAGCAAGGGCATCGCCTCATAGGAGGTTTCAAAGGAGCGCTCGTCGCCCACCGGGTCCAGGTTGGCATCGAAGCGACGCAGGCGCACCGTGTCGCCCGCGAGCCCCGACTTCTCATCACTCATGGCGACCAGAATCTCCCCATTGCGCAGCCACAGGACATTCGCCAGCTTCTGCGTGACGTCCCCCACGCTCGTGAAGAGCACCTTGGGCGCCGTGAGCACCTGCCCCTGCGCATCCGTCACCGTCCCCATCACCTGTATCGGAGGGGACTGCGCGGAACCCGCGCGCCAGATGACCACCACCCGGCCATCCGCGACGGACGTCGCCGCACGAGTGCTCCCACTGTCGAACTCCCTGTCGAGCAGTGGGTACTCCACCAACCCTCCCTCGGGCAGCGGTGTCGGCGCGCCCCGGGCGTCGAGTGGAACAAGGTAAGCCCGGAGCGGTGCCGACCCATTGCGCGCCACGGTGGCGTAGTGCAGCGCCAAGCCCGTCTGCGTGCGCACGAGCTGCGCGTTCTGGAGACTCCCTTCAGGGGCTTCCGTCCGAATCCACGGCATCGACACGCTCGCCGTCCCCTGGATGGCCAGCTCCGAGTTCAACCTCAGGATGAGGACCCTGTTGCTGTCACCAATGCTCACGAACACGCCGCTGTCCGTCTTCAGACTGGAGACGCGCCCGAACGCCGCCTCCAGACTCGTGACGCGCGACCAGCTCGGAGGGTCCGTCACGCCATCGCAATCGTTGTCGAGTCCATCGCAGCGCGTCTCGGACACGTCTTCATAGTCCGCGCCATACGAGCGCCCGGTACACACCGCCTCATAGGCACCGTCCACCCACGCCCGCCTGGCCCCCGCGCAGACGCCGCGCGTCTTCTCACATGCCAGCGGCTCCACACCGCCATCCGACTCGGGGGTGCCAGCGTCTGGCTCGGGAGTGCCACCATCCCCTCC
>NZ_JABUMQ010000494.1:0-5566 GCF_013336645.1 Myxococcus sp. CA039A
GGCCCCGCCCCCGCTGACCGGCACCGCCACCTACGTCCCCGGCACCGCCGAGGGCCACCTCGTCGGCGGCAACCTCTCCGTCTTCGCCACCCTCCTGGGCACCCCGTACCTGCCGCCCCTCGACGGCGCCGTGCTCCTCCTCGAGGACGTCACCGAGCGCCCCTATCGCCTCGACCGCATGTGGACCCAACTGCGCCTCGCCGGCGTCTTCTCCCGCGTGCGCGGCATCGTCCTCGGCGACTTCACCGCCTGCGAGGAGCGGGGCACCGACTACACCAGCGGCGACGTCCTCCGAGACCTCGCTCGCGAGTCGGGCGTCCCCTGCGCGGCGGGCTTCCCCATCGGCCACGGTGCCCTCAACTACCCCGTGGCCCTCGGCACGCAGGTTCGCCTGGACGCGGACTCGGCCCGGCTCACATTCCTCGAAGGAGCCGTGCGCGCATGAGCGCCCCTCCTGAACAACACCCCATCGCCGTCCTCCAGACGCTGCTCGACGAGGCCGTGGGCATCGGCGTCTTCCCCGCCGCCCAGGCCGTCGTCCTCCACCGGGGCGTCCAGGTCTTCGGCGGCGTCGCGGGAAAAGTCTCTGGCGACACGCGCTTCGACCTCGCCTCGCTCACGAAGGTCATCAGCACCACCGCCCTGTTCCTCCGCCTGTGGACCGAAGGCAAGGTGGGGCCCGATACCCTCGTGTCCCGCTACTTCCCTGGCTCGCCCGTCGGCGACGCGGGCGCCACCGTCGCGGACCTGCTCTACCACCGCTCCGGCCTGCCTCCCTTCGTCCCGTTCTTCGCCCAGGCACTCACCGCCCACCCCGAGATGCTCGACGCCACCTGTCCCTCCGCCACGCGCTCCCGCGTCCGCGACGAGGTCCTCCAGGCCGCCGCCTCCACGCCGCTCGCCGCCGCGCCTCGCACGCGCACCGCGTACAGCGACGTGGGCTTCATCCTCCTCGGCGAGATTCTCTCCCGCGCCGCCAGCGCCCCGCTCGACACGCTCTTCTCCCGCCACGTCGCCGAGCCGCTCGGCCTCTCCGCCCGCTTCCACCGCCTCACCGACTTCCCCGCCGACGCCATGCCCGCGCCCACCGGCGCCATGCGCCCTCGCGAGCCCGCGCCCGGTCAGGAGTCACTGTGGAAGGACGTGCCCACCCAGCCCACGCGCCCCGGCGAAGTCGATGACGACAACGCCTGGGTGATGGACGGTGTCGCCGGACACGCGGGCCTGTTCGGCACCGCCGTGGACGTGGCTCGCTTCGGTCAGGCCGTGCTCGATGGCTGCGCGGGGACGAGCCCCGTGATTGCGCCGGCCCTGCTCTGGCACCGCGCGCTCGCCACGGATGCGCTCGTGCCGGGCAGCACGCGCTCCATGGGCTTCGACTCACCGTCCCAGGTCGGCTCCAGCGCGGGCCGCTTCGTGGGCGACTCACCTCCGGGCGCCGTCGGGCACCTGGGCTTCACCGGAACGAGTCTCTGGGTGGACCTGCGTCGCTCGCTGGTGGTGGCGCTCGTCACCAACCGCGTGGCGCTCGGCCGCCAGGAGCTGCGCATCCGCGACTTCCGACCCGTCTTCCATGACTTCGTCGTGGAGGCGCTCGGCCTCACCGCCATCTCGCAGGGAACGCATGGCTGACGACAACGGTAACGTCCTCGACACCCTCGAGCCCGGCAGCGTCCGCCGCGTCCACCTGGTGGGCGTGGCGGGCACCGGCATGGGCTCCTTCGCTGGAATGCTCAAGGCCGCCGGCTACGAAGTCACCGGCAGCGACGAGAATGTCTACCCACCGATGAGCGACATGCTCAAGGCGTGGGGCATCCCCGCCGCCTCGCCCTACCGCCCGGAGAACCTGGACGACGCGAAGCCGGACCTTGTCATCATCGGCAACGTCATCCGCCGCGTGAATCCCGAGGCCACCGCCGTCCGCGAGCGCGGCATCAAGCAGATGAGCTTCCCCGCCGCCCTGGGCTCGCTCTTCCTCGCCCGCTCGCACTCCGTCGTCGTCGCCGGCACCCACGGCAAGACGACGACGTCCTCCATGATGGCCCACGTCCTCGTCGAGGCCGGCAAGGACCCGTCCTTCCTCGTGGGCGGCGTCACCCAGAACTACTCGGGCAACTACCGCGTCGGCAAAGGCCCGCACTTCGTCGTCGAGGGCGACGAGTACGACACCGCCTACTGGGACAAGGGCTCCAAGTTCCTCCACTACCGCCCACGCACCGCCATCCTCACCAGCGTGGAGTTCGACCACGCGGACATCTTCCGCGACTTGCCCCACTACGAGGCGACGTTCGAGAAGTTCGTCCGGCTCATCCCCGCGGACGGGCAGCTCATCGTCTGCGCCGCGTACCCCAACGCCGTGAAGCTCGCGCGCGAGGGCTGCCAGGGCCGCGTCGTCACGTACGTCGCGAAGGAGGGTGCGGACGCGGACTACGTCCCTCGCGAGGTCTCCTTCGGTGCCAACGGCGCGCGCTTCCAGGTGGTGGAGCGCGGCACGGTGCTCGGCACGGTGGAGCTGCCCATGGGCGGCCTGCACAACGTGGAGAACGCGCTGAGTGTCATCGCCGCCGCGCGCGGGCTGGGCCTGTCCTTCGACGAAATCGCCAAGGGCCTGTCCACGTTCCGGGGCGTGAAGCGGCGGCAGGAGCCTCGCGGCGAGCCGAATGGAATCCTCGTGGTGGACGACTTCGCGCACCACCCGACGGCCGTGCGAGAGACCATCGACGCCATCCACCATCGCTACCCGGAGCGTCGGCTGTGGGCCATCTTCGAGCCCCGCTCCAACACCAGCCGCCGCAACATCCACCAGGAGGACTACGCCCACGCCTTCACCGGCGCGGCCCGCGCCAGCCTCAAGGTGCCCGAGCGGCATGACAAGGTGCCCGTCGGCGAGGAGCTCGACGTGCGCAAGCTGGTGGCGGACCTCCAGGCCCAGGGAATCGCGGCCGAGGGCTCCACCGACGTGCAGGCCATGGTGGACCTGGTGGCGCGCGAGTCTCGCCCCGGTGACGTGCTGCTCGTGATGAGCAACGGCGCCTTCGGTGGGTTCATCGAGAAGCTGCTCGTGGCCTTGAAGGCCCGCTCGGGGGAGACTGCCTGACATGCGCCTCCCGCTCACCGTCCTCCTGGGTGTCCTGTCCATCACGGGCTGTGCTCGCAGCAGCACGATGCCGCCCCTCACGCCCGCCGTGCCCGGGGGCCCCGAGGAGCAGGGCACGCAGGTCTCCGCCACGCAGCCGCTCGTCTTCCAGGTGAAGCGCTACCCCGGTGGCGAGCTGTATGACCTCGTGAGCGACAGGGGCAGCGTGGTGCTGGTCGACGTGTGGGCCACCTGGTGCGAGCCCTGTCGGGACGCGCTGCCCTTCTACGAGAACCTCGTGCGCGAGTACGGCGCCAAGGGCCTCAAGGTCTACGCGCTCAACGTGGACGAGGACGCGCGCGCGATTGAGCCGTTCCTGAAGGAAGTGAAGGTGGGCCTGCCCGTCCTCGTTGACGAGAACGCCCGCGTGGCCGAGCGCACGCTGAAGGTGCGCGGCATGCCCACGACGTACTTCATCGACAAGCGCGGCGTGGTGCGCCACGTCCACGAGGGCTTCAACGAGGAGTTCCTCACCAAGTACCAGTCGGAAATCGAAGCGCTGCTGGCCGAGCCCGCGCCGTAGCCCGCCCAGGAGACGTCATGGCTGACACCGCCCCGGAGACTCCCGCCGAGCTGCGCCGCACCGCGGAGGAGGGGGCTCGGCTCGCGGGCCGCATCCTCGCCGACCGCTTCCCGGGCGAGCGCATCATCGAGCTCAAGGGTGGCATCGACCTGGTGACGGACGCGGACCGCGCGTCGGAGGAGGCGCTGCTCGCCTTCCTGCGCGAGCGTCACCCCACCCACGCCATCCTCGCGGAGGAGAGCGGCGCGACGGCGGGCACGGATGGCCTGCGCTGGCTGGTGGATCCGCTCGACGGCACCACCAACTACGCCCACCGCGTGCCGCACTTCTGCGTCAGCGTCGCCGTGGAGGGCCCTGGCGGCGTGCTGGCCGGCGCCGTGTATGACCCGATGCTGGATGAGCTGTTCTCCGCCGCGCGAGGGGAGGGCGCCACGCTCAATGGCCGCCCGCTGCGCGCCAGCACCGTGGACAGGCTGGACAGGGCGCTGTTGTGCACGGGCTTTCCCTACGACGTCCGCGAGAAGCCGGAGGGGCCGGTGGGCCTCTTCACCCGCTTCGTCCTGCGCGCTCAGGGCATGCGTCGCACGGGCAGCGCGGCCATGGACCTGGCCTATGTGGCCGCAGGTCGCTTCGATGGCTTCTTCGAGTTCGGCCTCAAGCCCTGGGATATCGCCGCGGGCTCGCTGCTCGTGGAGGAGGCCGGAGGCGTCATCCGCCATGTCACGGGCGCACCGTTCAGCGTGATGCGCGGTGACGTCATCGCCTCCGCGCCCGCGCTGGCTCCGGTGCTGCTCTCCGAGGCCCGGCACTTCATCGACGAGCTGGGCTGGACACCGCGCCCCTAGAAGAAGCTCTCCGGCACGAAGACGATGTCGCCGGGCTGGAGCATGAAGTTCTTCTCGCGCCCCACGCCGATGTCCTCGACGGGCACTCGAATCTTCCGCTCCAGGCCGTCCACCACGCGCGTCACCAGCGTGTTGTTCTTCGCCGCCAGCTTGGTGAAGCCGCCCGCGAGCGTAATCGCCTGGACGATGGACATCTCTCCATCCACCGGGAAGGTGCCGGGCTTCTGCACTTCGCCGAAGACGAAGACTTTGTGCGAGTTGTACTCGCGGATCAGCACCGACACCTGCGGCCGGCGCACGTAGCGCGCAAGGCACTCGCGCAGCGTGTCCGCCGCGGTGCTGGGGGTCGTCCCGCGCAGCGGCACCTTGCCGCACAGCGGGTAGTCGATGGTGCCCTCGGGTGACAGGCGCCACGTCCCGGAGTGCTCGGGCTCCTGGAAGACACGCACCTCCACCACGTCCCCGGGCCCCAGCGTGCCGCCGCCGGAGCGGGCCTCACCCGCCTCGGCCGCTGGCGTGGGCGTGGGGGGAGGAGGACGCGGCGCCGAGCCGAAGCACGCGGACAGCGTTCCCGACAGGAGCAGGGCGAGACAGAGGCGGAGCGTTCTCATCCGGGAGGAGACCTCGTGGGCGGGGAAGCTTCCGCGGCGCTGCGGGGGCTCAGTACGTCACCGAGAGGCGAGCATACCCCTCGTGGCGCGTGTAGTTCAGGCCGCCGCCATCCACGGAGGATGAGCGGTTGCTCAGCATGTAGCCCGCGGCGCCGGTGAGCCACGGACGGAACTGGTACTCGGGCCCCGCGTCCACCGTCACCACCGTGTCGCCACGGTTGCCGGAGAAGCTCAGGAAGTCGACCATGCCCATCGCGTGCAAGGTCAGCTTGCCGCCCAGCAACGCGCGCGCCTCGGCGGAGACCCGGTCGTCCCGGAACATGCCGTAGGCCGCCACCGGCTCCAGCATGCGCAGATAGCCGCCCTTGAACGTCAGCGTGGGGCTGAACAGGTACGTGCCGTCCAACTGGCCGAGCACCGTCCCGCCGCCCGCCTCCCCGAAGTTCTGCCC
>NZ_JABUMQ010000495.1:0-5544 GCF_013336645.1 Myxococcus sp. CA039A
GTGCTCCACCGCCCCCTCCCCGCCCGGCGAGCAGGTCGTCCAGGTGATTGACCGCCAACTGGCGCACCGTGCCGTGGTGCCGCTCGTCGCCGAAGAGAAGCTGAGCCAGTGAGCGGAAGAGGCAGTCACCTCCCCCTGCGTTCGGCTCGCGCCGCTGATGGAGGGACGTCAGGTGTTCATCCATCGAGATGGTCCGGACGGCGCTCCTGCGCCCTCCATCCGACTCCAGGGTCGGCCGCTTGCCCCAATAGGCCGCCGTGTCGAAGCCCTCCGCCCGGAGCGCGACGAGCGTCAGACGCACTTGCATGGCATCCGCCACCAGGCTGCCGGAACGCTCGTGCTCGGCCTCACCGACCTGGGCCGCCGCCTCCAGAATCTGGTCGAGCGCCCTGGCCGCCACCTCGTCGGACTCCGTGGACTTCTGGTAGGCGAGACACAACGCCTCCAGCCTCCGCATCTCCTCGGAGCCCCTGGGCGCCTCCGGGACCTCGGGGGGCAGGGCGGTCTCCTCGACGACCAGCTTTTCGCGCCCGTCGTAGACGAGCCTCAAATCAGAGACGAGCGGCATGTGGTCGCTCATCTTCTTCGCGTCCGCCATCAGGTCGACCCAACGCGCGTCGTCGCTGCCCTTCAGCGTGACACCCGCGCCGCGCAGATGCCCGAAGATGCGCGCCTCCTCCTCCAGTCGCGCATCTTCCCTCTGGATGAGCTGCCAGAAAGGTCTCAGGTGCTCGGGCAGGAGCTCGCCGTGGATGCGAAAGAGCTTTCGCTCCTTGTCAGTGGCGAGGACCATCGGGAACGGGATGACGAAGACCGAGGCCTGCTCCAGCCTCCAGCCATCCGTGCGCGGCGAGTACACGAGAATCTTGTCATAGCCACTCGCGCCATAACGTTGCTGGGGCGAAGTCGCGAACGACTCGATGAGCCCCAACACATCCTCGACGGAGTTGAGCAACGATACCGGCTCGCCGCGCTCCGTCGTGGAGGGGTTGAACGGAAGGGCCTTCACCGCCGTGTTCAGCAGCGCGCGCAGGGACTGCTTGGAGCCACTGCCAAAGTCGTGGTCCGCATCGGACGCCCAGGCCGTGAAATCACTCACCGCGAGGGTGGAGCGCTCATCGGCCAGTGCGTAGAGATGACTGGCATTCGCGCCGGGCCCCAGCAGCGTATCGAAGAACCGGTGGAACGAGAGCTTCGGCTTGCAGTCGGCGATGTACGGAGTGCCATCGGGCGCGAGGCCTTTTTTGGGCCTCGCGGTGTCGATGTTCAAGTCGGACAGGACGATGCCCAGGGCCTTGGCCTGGCGCTCGGCCTTGCAGTACTCGAGGAAGGCTGAAAAGTCCTTGCCCCGGGCAGGCCCATTGTCAGCCTTGGGCGAGGGCGGATGCCACGCGATGACGCCTATCTCCGGAGCCGCTTTCACCTTGGCGAGCCGCACCGGAATCCGCAGGGGCTCTCGCTTGCTGAAGAGGCTCCCGGCCTCCTTCTCTCCACGCGCCAGATAGGTGCTGACGTAGGAGACGGCCTCCTGGTCGATGCTCACCTTGGAGGCGCGCCACAGGACACCGTACGCCTCATCCTGCGTATAGAGCCCCTTGACGGCCCCTTCGGGCACCTCTCGGGGCCACGACTCGTAGACCTCCACATGACGGGCCCGGCACTGGGCGTTCAGCGCATCGCGGATGCGCAAGAACTCGCGCAACCCCGCATGGGTCGACGGCCCGTCTTCGGTCTCGTTCTTGCGCCGGGCATAGGCCGCGAGCTTCGACTGATAGAGCCGATTGAGATGCTCGGTATTTGAACGAGACAGGATTTGTTCGAACTCGAACTCGCGCCCCTGCTTCCTGGAACGCGGCACCTCCTCCTTCGCGATGCTGAAGATGAACCCCTTGAAGAGTTCTCCGCAGTACGCGAGGAGCTGTTCGACGGCGAACTTCGCGAGCTTGTCGCGGGCAGTCCGCTCAGCTCCGAGTTCCGCATCCTCTCTCTCGGTGGTTGAGTAGCGCGGCGCGAAGGGCTGGAGCCAATCGTAGTACTCCTCTTCCACGAGCAACCGCACACAGTACGGGTGAAACTCCGCGATGAGCTTCGGGGTCTTGCGCTTCACATCGATTTCGGTCGCGACGAGCCGCGCGGCAGGGGCATCATCATCATCATCATCATCATCATCATCATCCGGCCCACCGAAGCGATCGATGAGCAGGGGCTCGCAAGCCTCCCATGCGGTTTCGATGCTCTCATTGAGTTCGTCGAGCCTCTCGGCATCGAGTTCTTGCGTCGTTTCGCTCCAATCCGGGTCGGGTGCTGATTCGGCCGTGACGCCCGGCCAGATGGCTCTGCGCACCCTCGTGGCGAAGATTTTCGCCAGGTCATTGGCGAACTCCGATTGCCACTCCCGGACAGCGGCATCCTCGGCATCCCGAGGGGCGACGTTCCTGACGGCGCTCGCGGCGGCCTTCTTTCGATAGCGCTTGGGCACCGGGAAGCGCTCCAACAGCGCGGTCAACGAATCGCCGCGCACGCGATTCGGCGGTGGCGGAACCGGCGGCTTGGGCTCAACCAGACGCAGGCCCCCCTTCTTCTTCAGCTCCAGGATGGTGACGAGGTCGGGGTTCGCCGCACGGATGACGTGCGCCAGGGCGTCGATGGTCCACTGCTTGCGGACCGCGGGGGTTCCGCTCGGCCCCCCTCCCAGGTCCGCGATGTTCCACAGGAGCACCCGGAGCGGGAAGCTCCGGTCGAGCACGGGCGCGTCAGCCACGGTGGTCTCCGCGCCGAGCGGGACACTCCGGACCTCGGACCGCGCGTCCCTCAGCGCTTCGGGTGGCGACTCCAGGGGCGGGATGACGACTTCGGAGGAGGACGCATCGAGCATCTGCGCATGCATCTGCTCGTTCGACAGCCGGTGCGAGTCCGTTGAGTCAAGGCTCTCCAGCACCTTGTCGTACTCATCCCCCATGAGCGAAGCGAGGGTCTCATCGTCATCGGAGACCGCCTGGGCCTCCACGTCGATGGGTGGGAGTTCGTCATCGTCGCCGAGCGGCTGGAGGTCCGCGTCGTCATCGTCGTCGACCGGCTGGACCTCCTCCCCCACATCATCCCAATCGTCACCGTCGTCGGCGGCCCAGTCGTTGTCATTCCCCTCGGCGGGGACGACAGGCAGGGGAGAGCCACAGGCGGCGCAGCGGGGAGCGGCCTCCGCTCCGTCGTCCATGACTTCAGCGCGGCAGTTCGGGCATCGCATCGCGAAAGGCTCCCTGGATTACGAACGGTGAAGCAGGCCCAGCGCGGCGCGGGTCGCCTCGTCCACGTCACCGCTCGGAGGCAGCCCGAGCGCGTACTGAAACCACTCGACGGCCAGACGCGTCTTGGGCCCCAACTCCCCCTGCTCGCCTCCGCAGGAGAACCCCAGGTTCTCCAGGCGCTCCCGCAGCCCCTCCGGCGCGCTCGTCGACCGCAGCGCGACGAAGCGCAGCGTCAGGCGGCGCTCATCGGGGCGACCGGGCGCCACCGTCACCTCGCCCCTCACCGCGCGCTCCGGCAGCACCTGCACGACGCGCCCCTCGTCATCCGTCACGCCCTCCTGCGCGGGCAGCTCCTCCTCGTCATCCAGCCACACCTTCAGCAGATAGGGCTGGTGCGCGCGGGGTTGGTGCGCGCCGTCGCGCAGCACCAGCACCAGGGCCAGGGGAATGCCAATCCGGTGCACCACCTGCCGGTAACCTGTCTCCACGGTGACCCACTCCCGGGCGAAGGGCCGCGCCACGACGCGAGTGCCCGGCGCGGGTGCCACGTCGGACGCGAGCGCTTGTCCCGTTCGCGCATCCACGAGGCGCGATGGGCGCACTCCCCACCTCGCGGCGAGGACCGTGAGAGACTCGGTCCCCTCGCACGTCCAGGTGAGCGCCTTGGGCTGGGACGCCGGCCCCCATCGCGCGCTGGCTCCCGCCTCCCGAGGTGGCAGCTCCAACGCGCCGAGCACCCGCCACAGCGCGGGCTCCACGTCGAGCAACCGCAGGCGATAGCGGCCTTCCTCCAACCCCTCGAACAGCGCGACGCCCTGCGCATCCGTGCGCGTGCGCAGGGCTTCATCCCCTGTCAGCCGCGTCAGCTCGAGCGCCACGCCCGACAGCGGCGCCTCCCGGTCATCGACGACGACCACCTCCACCTGGCCCTTCCTGGACTCGAGTGGACAGGGGGCAATGGCGGCATCCGTCCCGGACGTGGGGAGTGGCATGGCAGTGGGTCCTCGCTCAGGCGTGCGTGTCGGGTCGGCCTGGGCGGCGGCGACATGCCCGTGCGACTCCGGTCAGGTGTCGGTCCCAGGCGGAGCATGGAGGAGGCGAAATGCCTCTTCCTTCCGTCGGTTCTGGAGGACCACGTCCTCGCGGCGGCGGCGCTCGTTCACCACCCTGCGAAGGCGCGCGACAGGGTCCGAGACGCCCGCGTCATCCAACCAGGTTCGCATCCAGGCATGAGGGCGTTGCTCCTCGAAGTCCGCGCCCAGCGACTCGGCGAGGCTGACGTAGAGCCGCACGTCCTCGAGCGCGAGGATGCCCCGGTCCACCGCCCGGCGAACCACGGGCCGCAGCCGCTCCCGCGTCCACGTCGGCTCCACACGAGCAGGCCCGGGCACGACAAGAGCCTGCTCCGCGAGAAGGTCCCCGACCCGCTGCTCGACCCGCGCATCCTCCGCGGAGAGCCGCAACGTGGTGATCTGCGACTCACGAATCCGCAACAACGGAGACACCCACGCCGGTGAAGTGACGCAGGATTATTTCCAGGACATCAGAGGAAAGCAAGGTACGGAGGCGTCTCGGACGGATTCATCCGGCGACGAGTCCTCCGCGACGAGGCAGGTGAAGACAGGCCTCCGCGTGGCGGACGACCAGGGGCCCGGGCACGCCAACGCCTTCACCGGAACGCCGCCTCGGCGGTGGAGGAGTTGCCCACGAGCGTTCGAGCAATCTGACCTCGTGGGTTTCACCGGAACACGAGGCGGAAGGACGCGCCGCCTCCGTTGCGGGACTCGTGAGGGACGCCTTATCGTTTCGCCTCAGTCCTGGAAGCACGGTTGCGCGGGGGGCCAGGAATTCAGGCTCGATAAGGCACCCCTTTGTTGATCATCCGTGACGAGCAGAAGCAGGTCTTCCAACAGGAGTCGCGTCGACGGTTCGAGGTCCTCCTCGCCGACTTCCTGCGAGAGCACTACCCCGCGGCCCGCCGCATGGCACCCGAGCAGCTCTCCGGGTTCGTCCACACGCAGGTCAGCAAGGCCGGGCCCTATGGGCTGGTGAGCCGGCGCGGCGCGGCGCTGTTCGTGGCGGCCGCCTGGCATCTGGGTGACGGCTTCGACCTGCGGTTGCGCGGAGGAAAGCGGCCCATCTTCGGCCGCGACACGTTCCCCTCTGAGCGCGAGGCGATGCTCGAGGACCTGCTCCACGAGTTGGGCGCGGGCGTGCCCGCCGGAGAGGGGGCCGGACGATGAGCGACACCTTCGACGATGACCCGCGCTCCAGGCCCCCGTTTCGTCCCGCCCCTTCG